>NZ_JWIM01000028.1:0-15788 GCF_002896535.1 Mesotoga sp. B105.6.4
TTCTCTGTCCTTGTACTTACTCGCAATCTTAGCTAAATAAAGGCCTTTAGGTTTGCTATTCATAACAGAATGATAGCACAAAGAAAAGAGCAAAGTCAATTACAAATTGACTATTCACTGTCTACACTCTCACTACGTTCATGTGTCTTTTTCCTCTCTGAGAAAGTCTTTCATTCATTCTCTGTCGGGGAACTTCAGTTTAGTGGTCTTCTGATTCCTTCTGTAAAAGTTGAATCTAGTTCACTAGACTAGGATCGGCTTAAAAGAGAAACCCCACACTCTTAAAAGTGTGGGGGCAAACAGTCAACTTCCATAATCGTCTCGCACCGGTGCAATGATCAAATGACGCGATGTATTGCGTTGGTGGAGGCGGCGAGAGTCGAACTCGCGTCCGAAACCAAATTCCTTGCAGGCTCTCCGAGCGCAGCCTGTGATCATCGTCAACAGTCAAGACTTCACAGGCAGAGTCCGACTGTCCAAGCTCCTATATGTCCCCGAGAATTCGGAGCAGATCCACGGGTAAGGTCCGATTTTCTGACGCCCTTCATAGCCCACCAGACCAAAAAGCTATTCGGACGGCTACTTATTAATTAAGCAGCAAGTGCAAATTCGTTATTGGCATTTCTGCTTGTCCGGTTTTTTGACGCGGCTCCGGGACCTCGGCTCGCTCCTTCAAGTTCATTGACCCCGTCGAAACCGTTTCGCCCCCAATGATAAGTATATCATCGGTCCGTTTGGTTGTCAGCGAGACCGTGTTTTTCAAGCTTATAGTATAGACTCCTTATGCTTATCCCGAGTTCGTTTGAGGCCTTTGTTTTATTCCAGCTGCATTTGTCAAGCACAGCCTTTATGACCTCTCTTTCATAGCCATCCATTAGCACGGAGAGTTTTCCCTCCGGGAGTTGACTACGCTTTTCGTGATTTTCAAAGACTCCCTTTATGTGAGTAACCTTTATTACCTTCTCATCCAGCTCCATACTTATCATGGCTCTGCCGATGACATTCTCCAACTCTCTAACATTTCCCGGCCAATCGTGCTTTTTAAAGATAGAGATAACGGCCGGATCGATGGCTGTTACCACTCTTCCATACTCCTGATTTAACCTCATTACAATCAGCCTGGCTACTTCGGGAATGTCTTCGGGGTGTTCCTTCAAGGCGGGGATTACAATAGGGACGACATTCAGGCGATAATAGAGATCGGGGAGAAAGTTGCCTTCCGCAACGAGTTTCTCAAGGCTGACATTTGTCGCCGCAATGACCCTCACATCCAGCTTGACCGTTTCGTTTCCACCAACAGGCTTTATCTCTTTGTCCTGAAGAAACTTCAGGAATTTGGACTGAACCGAAAGACTCATTTTCGCGACTTCATCTAGAAAGACGGTTCCTTTGTCTGCCTCTTGAAGCAGACCTTTCTTACCACCACGGCGGGCACCTGTGAAAGCTCCTTCAACATAGCCAAACAGCTCGGATTCAAGAAGGCTTTCAGGTAATGCGGCACAGTTGACACTTATGAAGCTTGCGTCCTTCCTTTCACTAGAATTATGAATGGCGTGAGCAAAGAGCTCCTTTCCCGTTCCGCTCTGGCCGTTAAGCAAGACCGTCGCCCTTGTTGTCGATACTTTTCGCGCCTGGTCTATTGCTACCTGCATTAGTTTCGAGGACCCCGCTATGTCGTCGAAGGTGTACTTGGCCTTCACGTAACGAAGAAGCCTTCGAGTGTCCTCCAGTTCCCTGGCGAGCCTTTCGATTTCAGATATGTCGTGAATCACGCCAACGCTACCCTGAAATTGTCCCTTAACAAAGAGCGGCGTCACGTTTACTACCACTTCTTTCCTGTTTGGCCCTACCTTGAGTCTTGCATTGTATATTGGTTTTCTCGTCCTGGCTACTTCAAGATGGAGAGATGAACCCTCTGCTATGTCCACGGTGGCCATCTTTCCAACTACATAGTCCGGGCTCATCCCGGTTATCCTGGTGTAAGCTTTGTTGACAAGAACAATCTTTCCCTTTTCATCCGCAACGGAAATCGCGTCATATATTGCATCTATGATCGAGGTAAGAAGCACTTCCATTTCTTTGTGGTTAATTACCTCTTCGGCCATTCTCTCTACATTCGTTATGTCGCGAAAGACGGCCATAGCAGCGTGTACTTCTCCCTTCGCATTAACGATTGGGAATCTCGATGTTACTATGGTCTTCTCTTCAAGATACTGAATTCTGTTCAGTTCTGTTTTTCCGGTCTTCAGCACTATGTGAAGCCTGGTGTTCGGAATAGTCTCCCGTACAGGAGCTCCGACTGCTTCTTCGCCGTCTACACCCAGAATATCGACCGCCTCATCGTTTATGAAAGCAATTGTCTCGTCTGAATCGACGACAATAATCCCCTCGATAAGTGAATTCAGTATCTTCTCGAAAAGCTCTCTTTCCATCACTCGCCCACTTTCGGGTTCACGCCACCTTCGGGATATATGTTCCTGAAGAGCCTTACGAAGTCCTCAACATCCAGTTCTTCAGCCCTAACGTCAAGCCCGATTTTGGAAGCATTTAGAAGGCTCTCGGGAGAATCTACGAGGCCCTTCAGGTTGTTCTTGAGCTTCTTGCGCCTTTGAGAAAAACACTGCCTGACGAAGCCTCTGTAGGCATCTCTTCTTTCTCTTTCAATCGGCGGTTCATCCAAGAGCGAAAGCTCAATGACCATGGAATCGACTTCCGGCTGAGGGATAAACTCCTTTCGCGAAACCTGGAAAAGCTCGCTCACACTTGCAAATGTATTGACGTTCACCGTCAGTATACCGTATTCCTTCGTTCGCGGTGTTGCGATCAGTCTGTCTGCATATTCTTTCTGGACCATTAGCACGGCTTTGACGAAATCCGGCCCTTCAAACATGATTCTTTCTATAATCGGAGAGGTTATGTAGTACGGGATATTGGCGACATAAGCGGCCGGTTCCGGCAGCGACGATAGATCTGCCTTGAGGAAATCCTCGTATCGCAAAGTGCACTTTTCTCCTTCAAGTCTTTTGTTTCCCTCGACAAACCTCGTGTCGATCTCAAAACCGATCACGGTATACCCCAATTCCAGTAAGATTGAAGTGAGCGAGCCTGATCCAACACCAATCTCAACTATGGTCAAAGAAGGATCCAGTGAGGCCGACTCAACGATTCTCCTGGATATCTTTGCAGATTTGAGAAAGTTCTGTCCAAGCGCCCTGTTCAGTCTTATGTTTATCGATCGTTCTCCCATCTCGCCTCCATTTCAGATAGGTTCTGAAGAAAGTGCTCTACCTAAGGAAAAACCCGTCGGAAAGACGGGTGTTTTTCTGGCGGAGAGAGTGGGATTTGAACCCACGGACGAGTTGTGCTCGTCATACGCTCTCCAGGCGTACGCCTTCGACCGCTCGGCCATCTCTCCAACAGTGCAATTATATAGATCATACTTTAAGTTGTCAACGAGATTCTGTGGTAAACTAAACCATAGGTATAGAAATGTTTATATTTGGGGGTGGTTTGATGAAGAAGCTATTCGGAACCGATGGGATAAGGGGTGTTATTAACGAAGAGCTTACGCCCGAACTTGCCATGAAGCTTGGCAACGCAATTGGAAGATACTACCTTGGAAAGTACAACAGGTTTATCATAGCTAAAGATACGAGAAACTCCGGTGACCTTCTAGAAAGCGCAATGGCTGCCGGCGCGGCCTCAGCGGGTATGAACGTTGAATTTGCAGGGGTTATCCCTACTCCCGCGCTAGCATATATCACCAAGAAGGAACAGACGCTAGGCGCAGTTATTTCCGCTTCTCACAACCCCGCTGTATATAATGGAATAAAGGTACTGGCCAAAGGAATGAAGATTTCGGACGAGGACGAGGTTGAGATAGAGAACCTGATTATCGATACCCCGTATCATTACACGGTCTACTCCGGAGTGGGCAAGACGAGGCAAGTAGATCATTACAAAGATGAGTACGTCGATTATGTGGTTAGTCTTTACAAGAATCAAAGACTTCCCAAGGACGGGATAGTTGTTGACGGCGCAAATGGCTCGATTTCTACAGTAATATCTATGGTATACGAAAGCCTAGGTATAGTTGCGGAGTTACGAGGGATCGATCCAAACGGATTGAACATAAACGACCAGTGTGGTTCGCTATTTCCTGAGTTCCTAGGAAAATCGCTCAGTCTGGGGCAGGTAGGTGTTCTATTCGACGGCGATGCCGACAGATGTCTCTTCGTTCTTCCTGGCTCGAAGTTGATTGACGGCGATATGTTGATGGCTCTGAATTCGAGAAAGATGGTCGAACAGGGAAGGCTGAAAGGAAATAGAGTCGTTGCGACGGTCATGTCTAATCTGGGCTTTGAGAAGTATCTCACTTCCAGAGACATCTTGCTGGATAGAACCAGAGTAGGCGACAAGTACGTTCTGGAAAGAATGCTGAAAACCGGAGTCATCCTTGGCGGAGAGCAATCCGGACATATCATCTTCCTAGATAGAAGCACGACGGGGGACGGGCTTATAACTTCTCTCGAAACACTGAATTCTCTTGAAGAACTTGGCGAAACACTTGATGAGTTCGTTCAGTCTTTTCCTGTTTATCCTCAGCTGCTTCGGAACGTCCCTGTTACCGACAAAAAGGCAATCATGGAAAACGCAAGGCTGAAGGACAGGCTTGAAGAACTCAAGACCAGAAACGATTTGCGGATAGTTCTAAGACCTTCGGGAACCGAATCGTACGTAAGAGTAATGGTGGAGGGTATTGAGCAGTTGGAAGTAGAACAAATCTGCCATGAGTTAGAAGAGCTTGTACAGGAGTGTAATGATGGATAGGTATATATATGTTAGAGGCGCCAGGGTACACAATCTGAAGAATGTAAACGTAGCTATCCCCAAGAACTCTTTAACAATCATTACGGGGCTTTCCGGCTCGGGAAAATCCTCGCTGGCTCTTGACACTATCTATGCAGAGGGACAGAGAAGGTATCTTGAATCTCTTTCCACATATGCAAGACAATTTCTTGGGGAGATGAAGAAGCCGGATGTCGAGAGTATCGAAGGCCTTTCTCCGGCTATCGCTATTGAACAGAAGACCGTCAGTCATAACCCCAGATCTACAGTCGGAACGGTTACAGAGATACATGATTATCTCAGGGTGCTTTACGCAAGAGTAGGAGTTCCTCACTGCCCATCGTGCGGGCGCGAGGTTCAGAAGCAAAGTCTCGATGAGATTGTCGAGGGAGTTCTGAAGGATTACGGTGAAGAGGACAGAATAGCCATATATGCTCCCGTAGCAAACGAGAAGAAGGGAGAGTTCAAGAAGGAGCTCGAAGCTCTCAGAAAGAAAGGGTTCGTCAGGGTGGAGATTGACGGTGAGACATATGATCTTGAGGAAGAGTTGAAACTGGACAAGAATAAGAGGCACACGATAAACCTCGTCGTTGATAGACTTAGGGTAGACGCGGAAAACGCCTCAAGACTTGCTGACAGTATTGAAATGGCTCTTCATGAGGGCGATGGCTTTGTGGAAGTAGGCCTGGTTGATTCAGAAGAGAGAAAGGTCTTCAGCGAGAATTTCGCGTGCCCTGACTGCGGTATAAGCTTGCCGGAAATTTCGCCGAAGATCTTTTCGTTCAATAATCCATTCGGTGCCTGTCCAAAGTGTCACGGTTTGGGCTATACGATGGAGTTCTCGAAAGATCTTGTTGTTGATGAAAACCTCACCGTTCTCAAGGGAGCGGTGAAGACGATGTCCAACAACAGGGACAGTTTCAACCTGAAGATGATTGTGAGAGTAATAGAGTCTCTCGGAGACGACCCGGCAAAACCTTTCAAGGATCTACGAGAGGACATCAAGGAAGCCATCCTTTTCGGAACCAGCAGAGACATCTCCATGAAGTATCATTCCGATCGCCTGACATATGAGCTGAAGAGACCGTATGAAGGAGTTATAAACAACCTCAATAGAAGATATCAGGAAACTCAATCTGAAGACATGCGTTACTGGATGGAGAGCAACTTCATGGTACAGCAAGGCTGCACTCAATGTAATGGCCAGCGTTTGAGACCCGAGGCTCTCGCCGTAACTCTAGGAAATCTGAACATTGCCAGTCTATCGGAAATGACAATCCAGGAGATCTACGACTTCATGAGAGAGATCAGATTGACTGATTATCAGCGCGAGATCGTTGGGGAACTCCTCAGAGAGATAGAGAAGCGGCTCAAATTCCTTGTTGATGTGGGGCTTGATTACATCACGCTATCTAGATACGCTATGACGCTTTCCGGCGGCGAATCGCAAAGAATCAGACTCGCGACTCAAATAGGCTCCGGGCTTACCGGCGTAACCTATGTTCTTGATGAGCCGACAATCGGCTTGCACTCTAGAGACAACGACAGGCTTATAAAGACTCTGAAGAATCTCAGAGATCTAGGAAACACTGTTATAGTTGTGGAGCACGATGAAGAAGTCATAAGGAGTTCTGACTATATTGTGGACGTAGGGCCTGGAGCGGGCGTTCATGGGGGAGAGATAGTCTACCAGGGGACCACCCAGGCGTTGCTCGGCAATCCGCCTGATCGTTCTCTCACCGGCAAGTATCTTAATGGCGAGCTTTCCGTTCCCAGATTCGAAGTGCCCGTTAACGCAAACGGAAAGCATCTTACCGTCAAACACGCCACAAAAAACAATCTCAAGGGCATCGATGTTTCATTCCCATTAGGCAAGTTCATAACGGTAACCGGTGTTTCAGGGAGCGGCAAAAGCTCTCTGGTAATGGATACCGTTTATCCATCACTTAAGAGTGTTCTTGGAGGATCGAACTCTACCGGTGAGAAGCTAGCGGAACTAGAGGGATGGGAAGAAGTTGACAATGTCATTGTCATAGATCAGAACCCCATCGGAAGAACTCCAAGATCGAACCCCGCAACTTATTCCGGGCTTTTCGATCATGTTAGGGATCTCTTTGCAAAGACTCAAGAGTCAAGAGCGAGAGGCTACAGCAAGGGACGTTTTTCCTTCAATGTGAAAGGCGGGCGATGCGAAGCCTGTCAGGGCCACGGGTTGTTGAAAATCGAAATGCAATTCCTCCCCGATGTCTATGTCGAGTGCGATGTATGTAAGGGAAGAAGATACAACAAGGAGACATTGGAGATACGCTACAGAGGGAAGACGATATCTGATGTTCTTAACATGACCGTAGAGGAAGCCTCTGATTTCTTCGAGCGAATCCCAATGTTGAACAGAATTCTCTCACTTCTGAATGATGTAGGTCTGGGATATGTACGCCTCGGACAACCGGCCACTACCCTTTCCGGAGGAGAGGCACAGAGGATTAAGCTCGCCTCTGAGTTGAAGAAGAAATCCACCGGCAAGACCTTCTACATCCTTGATGAACCTACTACCGGATTGCACTTCGATGACGTTGCCAAGCTTGTTCGAGTACTGAAGCGACTCGTCGAAATGGGCAATACAGTGGTAGTTGTTGAGCACAACATTGACGTGGTGAAGAATGCAGATCACATAATAGATCTCGGACCTGAAGGCGGGGCGCACGGCGGAGAAATAGTGGTTTGCGGGACGCCAGAAGAGGTTGCGGAATATAGACAGAGTCACACCGGTTACTATCTCAAGAAGCAGCTCTCGCAGCTTGAAACGTTTTGATACTGAGCCGAAGAACATCGGTGGACGCAAGGCTGCCTTCGGCAGGAGGCGGGACCGACTGCGTCGGGAAGTGAGGCTCGCTGGCGCGAGGAAGTGATGCCCGGAGAAACGTCCGGGGAAGTGATGCCGCTTTCAGCGGGAGGATTCAGAAGCTTCGCGGGGAAGCTTTTGTTGGGTTCAACGTTGTCTTTACAGCGATCAGCGGGTTCATGTTCTTAAGCGTACAGCGGCTCTTCCAGCGATCAGCGGGTTCTCCGCTCTTAAGCGCACAGCGGCTCTCTCAAGAGTACAGCGAAAAGCGGCTCTTAGATTCGAGATCCCGTGCAAAGGCATCACGGGATGACAGTCTTGGGTTATTCGGAATACACCTCATCCCGTCATCTGACATGCTTTTGGTCAGAATCTCGATTCACGCGGAAAAGGGACATAAGGAACCTGTCAGTCTCTACTTTGCTTCTTGGCTTTTCACAGCGCACAGCGGCTCTTAGCCCGCGAAGCGGAACTGGCCTCACCGAAGGTGACTTGCTTTTCTTTCGTCTTCTCGTGAGCGTAGCAAACGTCTCGACAATGCTCTTTCTCGATTGATCTTATCAGAGGACGGATCCGTGCTCTTGGACGGTCAACGGAGGCCTGTTCTCATGTGGTACGGGGTTAGTCGTCGGTGATTATTCCAACTCTTCTGAAAGGAATCGCAGACAATAGACTCCATACAATAAGATAAGGCATAATTGAATAGGGTTAGATGACCAGTCTTGTAGACGTGTCGTGGCCCCTGCTGACAATTGATCCTGAACAGTATGGCCAAGCATTGCCTGGAGGTTGAGCGTTGGAGATAACGGTTGCTGAAGGAAGCGGCATCGAGCTCCTGTTGTTTTTATTCAGAGTGAATAATCATGAGAAAATGGCCCATAACGATGGTGAGTCATACGAACAGCTTTCGGAGTTGGTCTTCAATGCGCGACTTTCGATCTCTCGCAAATCTCTTGAGTGGCTCGGAAAGTTCTTCAGCTGGGAGGGGTTCCTGGGTCTCAGGATAGTCCCTTACCTGTTTATGGATGGTTCGCCCTCTCCTTCAGATCTTGTCGCGATTATCAGAAAGACTTCGCCCGAAAGACTCCTTTCTATGTTTCTTTGCGATGATTTTGAGAGTCCTGGAGAGCCCACAGATGTTTTCGTGAAATCTCTCGAGGAAGATGAAAGACGTGCTCTTGGGTACGTTTCTTCTATCTCTAATCTTCCTTCCTCAGATAGATACGAAGCGTTGGAGATGCTTCAACACCAGGCTGAAACTGCTGGGTCTTTCATCGAATTGCTTGAATATGCCAGGAGCAAGCTGGATTCTTTTCGGGGATTTGAGGAAATCATCCATAGTTCAGCAAATCTCGTCAATGAGAACCTGAATAGTCTCGGAAGCAGCTTCATTCCATTTCTACTGGGTATCGAAACCAAGTCGTTGTCAGTAGAAAAAATCAGGCTCTACATCTCGGCGTCGCTCGGAGGTTCGGTGATTACAATCGATGTTCCCGAAAGGAATGCGATTATCTCACTTGCAGGCGTCGACAGAATAAGCAGGAGGAGTCTTCTGTTTGAGACGGGAAGCGGTGCCAGTCTGGCCGGTGCCATGGCTGAACGGAAATCGCTCGATCTTCTTCATCTTCTTCTGCAGTCAAGACAAAGTGTCTCCAGTATTCTTGAATTATGCGACCTTCATCCCCATGAGGCGATCGATATCCTTGCGGCACTTTCTAGGCAGGGATTGGTAATTCCCGAGATTCAAGATAAGAACCTTGTCTTCCGGACAGAAGAAGGAATCGTGGACGACGCTCTTGAAGAAATTCGGAGCCAGATAATCGGAAAAGCGGGCGAGTAACGCCCGCTACAAAAGTGTCTTTGCTAGAAATTCAGAGGAAACTGAAAAGAGTTCTTCTATCCAATCAATTCTCTGATACTTGTGATTCGCTCCCTCAACCGTATGGAGCTTCAATCCTCTGTCAAAGGCATACTTCTTGACAGGAAGATATGGTACTGATTCATCGTCGGATCCGTGAACTATGAGAAGATCTCCGTCATAGCTTTTCAATTCTTCCGAAGCGTCGACACTACGACCGTCGTCGAAGAAGATAGATCCGAGTTTCAATCCGAGTACGTCCTTATAATCTTCGGCAGACTCGAAAGTGTAATCTTTGCGGTTGAAGAACTCCTGGTTCATTATGACGGGAGACCAGAGAAGAAGGGCTTTTATTTCAGGGTGCCTGCCAGCAAACAGTGAGCCGACCATCCCACCTAAGCTGTAGCCTACGACACCCAGTCTGTCCGAACACCATTCCCGTGACCGGACGAATGAGTAGACCTCTTCCGCATCCCTCAGCTCTGTGAGCGGTGACATCTCGCTGAATTCTCCTTCGCTATCTCCTGAGCCCCTGAAGTCGAATCTTACGGTAGCTATCCCCTTCTCGACCAATCTCCTCGATAATCGAGGGAATTTGAACGTTGACACGATGTGTTCGCCTGTAAATCCGTGAAACATAAGGACCGTAGGAAAGCTTTTCCCTGTTGCTGGGCACTCTACAATTCCGAATATCCTTTTTCCCTTCTCGCCGAGTGTGAAACTCTCCAAAATAGACAAATCAATCCCTCACTTCATCTCAGACCCAGTTTGAACTCGATGTACCCTTTTGTTCCTTCATCTATTGAGGCCTTTCCAGTCGCCTCGTCCCAAGTAAGTATTACGACTCCGCCGCCGTTCTCGATTTCCAGATTTCCTGTACTCGTTCCAGAAACTGACCTGCCGCCATTTTCAAGTTCAACCACCCATGGCAGTTTCTCGAAAAGCAACTTGTAGCTCTCTA
Organism: Mesotoga sp. B105.6.4; assembly: GCF_002896535.1. Classification (NCBI taxonomy): domain Bacteria; kingdom Thermotogati; phylum Thermotogota; class Thermotogae; order Kosmotogales; family Kosmotogaceae; genus Mesotoga; species Mesotoga sp. B105.6.4. The sequence continues at coordinate 10,510 of NZ_JWIM01000028.1, forward strand.
TAGATGAGTGAGTGATCTCCTTTTTTGCAAGGACAATGACCAGCAATCCTCCGTTTTCCACGTAATCAACAATGAAATCGATCTGTTTCTCTGAGATCTCCATAAAGTCCTTCATGAAAGTATCTGAATCAGGCAAGGGAAGAATCAGCACCTGACCGCTGAAAGTAGTTTTCTCCGTCAACTCCCCAATTACCGGTCTCACTTCACCCCCGAGTTCCAGAAAGAACTGCGTCAAAGGCTTCAATTCAGTCACAAAGTAGTTCTCGTGAGAAGTATCCAGGTGCGTTAAGAAGCTTACGAAATCAACGTTGATTCTGAATGCAAGTTCACCGTCAACGAAGAAGTCTAGGGCCGCTTCTTCCGTTTCAAGAGTCTCAGTTATTTCCGCACAAGTCATAGAAGAGACTTCATAGTCCTTATCCAAAATAGTCTTCTCTCCGCTCTTCACTTCAACGGAAATCAGTTGATCCTCTCGAAGAGAGTTGATGAGGTCGAAGCCGATTTCAAATGGAAGCCCCTTCACCGGCTTTGGACTGATTGTTCTCGCATTCAGAAGATATTTGTTAGTGCTGCTTTGAAACCAAATTGGCGAAGAGACGATTTCATTCCCATCGATTTGGTCGATCTTTACGAAGTACCAGTTGTATGAGAGCGGGTTATCAACGTTCAGTTCTATGATCCACTCATCACCGGAAACGTCAAGTTCAACGACTCCATTGTTGCTGTATACTGCGGCCCTTCTTACAGGTTCCCCGAGATCGCTATACTCAACACGCAGAGTTGCCTTATGAATGTCGTACAGAATGTCGCCCATCTTTGCCCCTTCAGTGACGAATGCTATGTAGGCGTTTCTATCTTCTGTGGCGTAGATGTTTCTTGTCTTGAGAGCTTCGTAAACCTTATCCGTAGTCAACTCATCAATAATGAACGCAGTTCTTGCGTCATTAACAGTAGCCCACTGCTTTTGATGATTGTCTTGATTGGCAGAGGCTCCCACGTGCCAACCCCGATTCAGTGCTCGCTGATATCTCTCGAAATACTCTTCCTTAATCACATTGTTCGAATTGGACCCTGCCCCGTTTCCTACTTCAATAGTGTTTATATAAAGATCAACTTCGGGAAAGTATTCGAAATCGAAGAAATCACCGTAATTCCTTCCAGGGTGGCAGAATTGAGCAGTTGCCTGTCTATCCACTATCCACTGATAAATATCGTAAAGGTCTGTAGTGCTTCTATCAATCCATTCCGACGTGTTGTAGATCGTTATATGACCGCGACTTGTCAACGTCCATTCAAAGCCAGATATGGCGATGAACTCACCTTCCACGGTGTACTTCTTTGCCATCTCAATAATCCTATCCAGCTTCCACGAACCATCTGGCAATTTGTAGTTTAGATCGTGGTCATGGTCGGTTATTGCCTGTATGTCAACAACACCGGAATTTCTTGCGTGTTCGAAGGCTTCTTCTGGAGTACCTTGACCGTCAGAATACGAAGTGTGTGCGTGGATGTTTCCAAAGAAAACTTGACCAAAGATAAGTGTGGCGGCAACGAGGAAAACAATTACCAGAAACTTCTTCATAACATCACCTCTAAAAAAGAGGGCAGCCAACGCTGCCCTCAGCATGTTCACAATGGATCAAAAGTAGTAGTCGTCGAGTACGTACTGAGCTTCTTTATGTAGATTCTTCAGAATTGCATCAACGTCTTTTGTCGGGTTAGACATTGCATCTTCCCAGGCAGAAGTTATCATTGCATGTACTTCTGGATATGGTCCATACCAAGGTCTCCTAACAGCGCTGTCTCTCAGCTGTTGATAAGTGAGAGCAAATCTTGGATCGTCTGTCATGATCTTCTGAATCTCCGGAGACTCGAAGGCAGAGATTCTGCTGGTCATGTAACCCGTGGCCAGTGACCATCTCTTCGTATTCTCAGTAGCAGTGAGGAATTTCAGGAACTCCCAAGCTGCATCCTTCTCTGCCTGAGGTCTTGCGGAGAACATAAAGACATTGGCTCCACCGATCGGAACAACTTCCTTAACCTGACCGGGCATCGTAGTTGCACCAAGATCGAACTTTGCGTTCTGTATAAGATAACCGAGACTACCGGTTGAACGGACTACCATCGCGATTCTTCCAGACAAGTCTAATTCATTTCCGCCGCTAACTCCGAATATGAATATTCCTTCCCTAACTCCCTTCTGGAAGAAATTCCATGCCGCTACTGTCTCCGGAGAGTAAATAAGCATTTCTCTTCCGTCTTCCGAGATGATCTGCCCACCGAACTGCCAGATGTATGCTTCGAGAAGCCAGTCATCGATTCCAAATCTGTAACCGAAGATATTTTCGCCCAACGTCTTTATCTGCTTGGCGGCGGCATAGACTTCGGTCCAGGTCTTTGGAGGATTGTCTGGATCAAGGCCCGCCTGTCTGAAGAGATCCCTGTTGATGTACATCAACGGGGTGCTGCAGTTCAACGGGAACCCAAGCAATCCCTGTTCATAGGTATTTGCCTGGATGAATCTCGGCCAGAAATCGTCGAGTGTTGCAGCAAATTCTGGATCTCTTTCGATGAAGTAATTGAGATCCTGGAATGCACCTCCGTCAACAAACTGACCTATCCTTGCCTGCTCAATCTGTGCAAGATTTGGAACGTCACCAGCTACCATGGCTGCAAGAAGCTTCTGCATGGTATCCTGGTAATTTCCCGTGTAAACGGCCTCAACCTCAATCTCTCCCTTATGCAGTTCATTGAACTCCGCTGCAATATCCAGGAGTGTCTGGGAGTATATGCCCGTCTGGGCATACCACATTGTTACCTTCACCGGTGCAGCGAATCCTATCGCAGCAACGGCTACTACTAGAAGTGCGATTAGAAATGTTCTTTTCACAAAAAAAACCTCCCCTTTCAAAATTTGGGTCACTCTTTCAACCCCGAAATACTGATACCTTCCACAAATTGCTTTTGAACAAAGAAGAACATGACTATAATCGGAATTACAGCCGTCGTGGAGGCCGCCATTCGCAGTGTCCACTGAGTCTCCCAACCGCTAACAAACTGGGAAATACCAACTTGAATCATCTGCTTCTTTGCATCATTAATTACTATCAACGGCCACATATATTCATTCCAGTGTGCAAGAAATGTGTATAAAGCCATAGTATAGAGAGCCGGCTTGGATAACGGCAGTATAATCCTCACAAAAATCTTCATTCTGCTTGCTCCATCTATGATTGCTGCCTCTTCAAGTTCTCTTGGAATACCCATGAAGAATTGACGCAATAGAAATATCCCAAAGGCCGAACTCATAAACGGAACAATGAGCGCCAGGTACTTATCGATGAAACCGAATTGTTTGACTAACACATAAAGTGGAACCATGGTAACTTCAGGTGGTACCATTAGAGTTCCGATCAAGATCATGAAAACGATATTGGCTCCTCTGAACTTTATCCTGGCTAGCCCGTAAGCCGCAAGCGAGTTAAAGATCAACTGGAGGAACATTACAGTAAGAGCTACAAAGAGCGTGTTCCCAATATATCTGGCAAGTGGAATGAGTTCAAAAGCCTTCACAAAATTCCGCAAGTCGAAGATTGTCGGCAGAAAGCTTGGCGGAATCGAAAAAGCAGCATCTTCTGTTTTGAACGAGGTAACAAGCATCCAGAAGAAAGGAAGATTGATGATTACCGCTACAAAAGCGATCGCTGCGTAGACAATTAGCCTTATCGGCAGGGCAGGTTTTCTTCTCATTGATAATGCACCCTCCTTTTGCTCAGCCTAAACTGCAACAGGGTGAGTATGATCATCATAGCAAACATAACAACAGCAATCGCCGATGCGTATCCGAATTTCAGATAACGGAATGCATTCTCATACAGATAATAGGTAATAACCTGTGTGCTCTTCGCCGGTCCTCCGCTCGTCATAACAGAAACGGAGACGAACACCCTGAACGATGCGATGAACTGCATAATGAAAACGAACAGAGTCGTCGGCGATAAAAGAGGGAGCGTGATCCTCCTGAATTTGCTCCACGCAGTAGCTCCGTCTATCTCAGCCGCTTCGTAGTAGCTTCTTGGTATAGTCTGCAACCCGGCGAGGAAGAGAACCATGTTATAACCTATTCGCTTCCAGACACCGACGATTATCAATGCAAGAAGCGAATAATTCGGATCACTTAACCATTTGATGTTCTTTATACCAAAGAAAGACAGGAAATAGTTAATTAACCCGAAATTCGGCTCATACAGCCAACCCCATATTACTGCAGCAGCGGCCATTGAAGTGATAACCGGAATGTAGAAGAGCGTCCTGAAGATTCCTCTTCCCTTTATCCATTCAATATTGAGAAGAGCTGCCAGTAAGAGCCCAATGATAACCGAAGGAATGACCGTACCAAGAATGTAGATGCCTGTTACACTCATGGAGTTCCAGAAGTCGGCCGACGAAAAAAGTCTTTCATAGTTCTGAAATCCTACATACCTCATTGGCCTAATCATGTTCCAGCTAAAGAAAGAGACATAGAAAGCCCACACAAGTGGCAAATAAATGAATATCACCTGAACTACCAACGCTGGTAAGACAGTTGCCCAGCCGGTAAGCGCTTCCCGAGTTCGGCGCCGCAAATACATCACCCCACTGTTCCGAATATGAAAGAAACTGCTGCACGAAACTATGACTAACAAACATCAGGGAAAGATCACTCAAAATAAAAAAAGCCGCAACCTCATAACTGGCACGACTTTCTCATCATCTCTGTCACGCTGGAATAAGTTTAGCATAATAACAAGAGCAAAATCAACTCTTCGATATGCATCACAAATAATCTACTTGAAAAGGGTAACGATGCATCAAAAATGAAACTACTCGAAAGGTAAGGATGAAGGGGATAATCTTCGCGAATGCCAAGTTGAAAGAGGTAGGGGCGAAGATGAAGAGAATAGACATGACTGGATTGATTGAGAAATACTCAGAGAAGTACAGGAAGGCTGGAAAGAAGGAGAAGAGTAGAATCCTTGACGAATTTACTGAATTAACTGAGTACAACCGGAGCTATGCATCACTAAAACTTAGGAGAGGTTATTCTAAGAAGAACAAGAGAAGCAAGTTCACAAAGAGGCGCGGAAGAAAGAAGAAATATGATTTGGAAGTATTGAGAAAACTAGATGAGATATGGGAAATCCTGGACTTTCCTTGCGGCAAGAGATTCAAAGCGATTATTGAGGAGGCGATAGAGAATCTGATCAAGAATGGTCATTTGTCTTTGAGGGAAGAAGTTA
>NZ_JWIM01000088.1:0-3780 GCF_002896535.1 Mesotoga sp. B105.6.4
CCACGCGGCAAAAACACAGCGACTCCTTTTTGGCATCACTGGAAGATGGATTGCATCCGTATATAGGTCTAGGGTTCGAAAATAACTGCAAAGAAAACCTTCTTGATGAGCAGTTTTTTGTTTGCGCACAAGAAGCCCGATGAAGAGAAATTAGTCCTAGAGATCAAATAAGCTTTTCATCATTTCAGATAACAGCTATTGTTTTCAAGATTGATTCTGAGATCTGAGAATTGGTAGACTAAATACGAACTAGGTGTTCTCGACTATTCTCTTCGGTGGCCAGTTTTTCAGTTGCTGATTGACGGATGGGTCACGGGAGAAACCAGAAAGTACGCAAATGGCCATGCAAGGAGTTGATACTCTTGGATAGTGGATTCCAATGGGTTCCATTTTACGAGGCGCTTGCTGACAAACTGCTCGACTTCAGGGATAAGCCGGGCGAACTATTCAACGTGATTAAGAAGCTTTCATCGGAGCAGCCACTGATGGAATACCTTCATTTCGAGCGAGAAGATTGGTGGGGGCCTCGACAATATCGGATCGATCCTTTCTCAGTTATGGGAGTAATGAATCGTCGAATAACAGACGCAAACAGAACCCTTCTGGCGAAAGTCCTTGGCGACGAGTTCGGAGTGAAAATCCCGGCGCCAACACAATTTGCGGGAATACCTGTTCTTGATAACAGACGGTCGTTCTTTGTTGGTGATGATGAAATGTGGAACCTTTTTGCTCACGCTTTGAAATCGGCCGATACAAATACCTTTTCTAACGAATTCAAAGAAGCATTCGAAAAGGCTGTCGCAGTTAGGATGAACGGAGTGGCGAAAATTACAATAGGGTTATTCTGGATTAGACCCAGAGTCTTTATGCCGCTTGACGGGAACTCCTGTAAGTACATAGCTAAGCACTATGAGATTAGCGTGCCAAAAGATCGTTGCAGTGGCGATGAATATGTAAGAATTCTTGATTCGCTGAAGAATGAACTTACTAAAGAGTCGCCTAGGCCATCGTTCCCAGAAATTTCACATAGAGCATGGACTGGAATCGGTCCTAAACCGCCCAGGCCACCAATACTCAAGAACTCAATAACTGCAAAGAACATTATACTTTACGGGCCCCCTGGAACGGGGAAAACCTACAGCGCTATTCAGTACGCCGTTGCTATTGTTGAGGAAAAATCTATTGCTAAAGTAAAGGCTGAGGATTACGGAGAAGTGTTCAGTCGCTATCTAAAATACAAAGACGATGGAATAATTGCTTTCACAACTTTCCACCAGTCTTTCAGCTACGAGGAGTTCATCGAGGGGATTCGTCCCGTTGTCTCCCCGGAAGAGAAAGCTGATACCAGTAGTGAAATTGAATACGAGATTCATGATGGGATTTTCAAGGCATTCTGCGATAATGCCGGGAACCCTGTCGGGGAAAAGGCAGACGCAGATTTGGGAATCGGGAAGAACCCAACAGTATGGAAGGTTTCTCTTGAAGCAGCAGGCGATAATCCCACTCGGACCGAGTGTATAGAGAATAACCACATTCGCATCGGATGGGACGAATACGGGGAGAACATATCAGATGCTACGGATTTTGGAGAGCACGGCGGAAGCAATGTTCTTAACGCCTTTTACAACAAGATGCAGATTGGCGATATCGTCCTTTCTTGCTATTCGAGCAAGACGATCGATGCTATCGGTGTTGTCACCGGCGAGCCGGAATGGCACAACGAATACCCTAATTATAAAAGGATGCGGAATGTTAGGTGGCTAGTAAAAGGGATTAACGAGGATATCGTCGACCTCAATGGTGGAAGAGCCATGACGCTTTCGACTGTGTACAAACTGTCTGTTTCCGTCTCGGATGTATTGCAGATGCTCAGAAAGCTGAAGTCAGATCTATTCAAAGAAGAAGTTAAGGTTCCAAACCGAGTCTTCATAATAGATGAGATTAACCGCGGCAATATTTCTAAGATCTTCGGGGAACTAATAACGCTGATTGAATCGTCGAAGCGTATAGGCGCAAGCGAGCAGCTACGCGCGAGACTGCCCTACTCCGGGCAGAATTTCGGTGTGCCTGATAATGTCTACATCATTGGAACCATGAACACTGCAGATCGTTCAATAGCGCTGATAGACTCCGCATTGCGCCGCAGGTTTAGCTTTGTGGAAATGCAGCCCAACTCAACGATACTAAAAGGCGTAAGTGTGGAGAACATCAACATCGCACAAATGCTCGATACGATTAACAAACGCATCACTGTGTTGCTCGATCGTGAGCATACGATCGGGCATTCCTATCTGCTCCCGCTTAGAAAAAGCGCGACTATTGAGACTCTTGCGGAGATTTTCGAAAACAGCATAGTTCCTCTCTTGCAGGAGTATTTCTACGATGACTATGAGAAGATCCAGCTCGTACTGGGAGACAACAAAAAGACAGATGATAGCACCCGCTTCATCGTGAAAAAGAGCGACACTATTGATCTGTTTGGTAGTGCCGAAATAGATTTCCCGGAGTATTACGAGGTGAACAGAGAGGCCTTCGAGATGATTGAAGCCTATAGGCAAATGTGAGATGACTTACACTATAACTGAATACAGCGGGTTTGCTTGTGAGAAGGCGGTAAATGGATATAAGGCCTTGCGTAAGGAGACCTTTGAAGCACTGGAGAACTTTATTCTCGCCAATGTCTCTGAAAAGGAAACTGAGGCGATCGAACTTCTTTCGCTATCGGCTCGAAGGGGTGTTGGCAAGGTCATAACTGCTCGGAATTACGTTGGGCTGATAGCGATGACAGACGGGACGGTAATCGAGATCCTGCCAAAAATCGCTGGCGATGAGATCGGCGAAGATGCAACAAAACGAATCTTTCTTGAGATGCTTAAGACGTTAAGAGACATCACGTTCAAGGATTTCAACGTGTCTCATCTTCACGTGGATCGACTGAATCTCTTCGAGATCTTTATAAAGATGTTCCTGGACGAGGTGACTGCACTTGCGAAACAGGGCCTCAAATCAGCTTACACGCCCGTTGAAGCAAACGAGAAGTTCTACAAAGGGAAGATCTTGACCTCACAGAACATTAAGCAGAATCTGGTCAACAAACAGCGATTCTACGTTCTCTATGATGATTTCAATGCGAACAGACCGGAGAACCGTCTGATCAAGTCCACGCTTCGCTTTCTTCTTAAAGCCACACATGACGGTCGTAACCGCCAACATGCGTCTCAATTGCTTACTCTCTTTGATAGGGTAGATTATTCTGAAAGCTACTATGAGGACTTTTCGAAGTGTTTGATCGATCGCAGCATGAACCACTACGACAAGGCCCTGTCATGGTGCCGTGTGTTCTTGCTGGGAAATAGCTTCACAGCGTATGCCGGTAACGAAGTTGCGCTTGCGCTTCTCTTTCCTATGGAAAAGGTGTTCGAGAGTTTTGTCGCTGCGAAGCTTCGTAAACATGTAGGTAGAGCCATCAACATCCGGACACAGGACGCGACTTACAGCCTGTTTGATAAGCCGAGGCGGGCCTTTGCGCTTCGACCAGATATCGTACTGGAATTTGGAGAGCGTACAGTTGTTATGGATACCAAATGGAAACTCCTCTCTGATACTGACCGAAACAGCGGAATTTCCCAGTCCGATATGTACCAGATGTACGCATATGGCAAGAAGTATGCGGCCGACAGGATCGTCTTGGTTTATCCCTATTCCGACAAGATTGGCAGGTCCGACATCGGATACAGCTCCGATGACAACGTTAGGGTTGACATTCGTTTCGTTGATCTC
>NZ_JWIM01000083.1:0-1356 GCF_002896535.1 Mesotoga sp. B105.6.4
CATCGATTCATGCAACTGGTTTTCCTGCAACTTGCAACTCAGAACTTGCAACTATTTCGACGAAAGGAGAAATATCATGGAAGAAAGAATCGCAAAGACGATGGCTTTGCTTTTAGATGGAAGATGGAGCGAGGCGGTCAATCTTTATCACCTGATAATAGACGATCATACAAAGAAAGAGAGTTTTTCAGAGACTATTCAAAACGGAGAAAAGAGTCAATGCACTTCGAAGGCTGAGAAAAGTGTATCCGTAGCGAGCGAGTTCGAAAGATGGAGCACTTTGAACGAGCAAGAGCTGTGGGATCTCGGACATATCGCCTATCTCTTCGATGATACAGAGACTGCCGAATCTCTCATTGAAGAGCATTATTCCAGGAAACCGAATGACATAGAAGGAATGGTCTTTCTCGGAAAGATCTACAAGAAGCGCAAGAAGCCTTACAAATCTGAACTTATGTTCAGGGCTGCACTCTCAGAAGACAAAGACCACATGAAAGCTGCGGAAGAGCTTGTTTATCTTTACCTCGATACTGACAGGCCGCTCGATGCCCTCGCATGGGCTCAGAAGCTGCTGAGGCTTGATCCCCGGACTCCGAAAAGCTACTTTCTTGCAGGCAAGGCACTCGAGAACCTCGACAAACCAGAGCAAAGCCGAAGATACATCATAGCAGGTATGATCCTCGATCTCTCCAGCTCCAGAGGATCAAGCTTTCAGAACTTCTACGAAGACAAACTCGGCGAATCGATCACCATTGCTGATCTTGATGATGCCAGAGAGATTATTGAGGAATGGGTAGGCAAAAACCAGCACGCGGTTGACCGTTCTCCATTCTCCGAGTTAGAACACTTGAGTTTATCACTTAATCTTCTGAAAACAGCTAAACAAGCGAAAGTATTTTTAGAAACGAAGAATTTTGCCACTACAAACTCTGTATTCAGAGAGTGAGTTCTTCTTGAGGCGTTACCTTGTCGGGTTGTGTTATCTTCATTAATGAAAGAATCTTCGAAGCAAGGGGTAGTGATTTGGCTTTCATGTAGTAACTTTGCTCACCATGGCTGAACTTCATCACTTTGAGTGAGTTTATCGCTCGTTGTATCTCCTGGGTTGAAGTGTGTATTCCTTTCTTTCTCATTCTGAACTCAAGCTCTCTTTGCACCAAGAATGCAAGGAAACAAACAACGAAATGACCCTTTATCCTTCTTGGTGTCCAGTGGAACATCGGTCTCACTTCAAGATTGCTCTTCATTATCCTAAAGGATTCTTCTATCTTCCATAAATCATGATGCTTGGATAGGATCGTTCTTGGATCAACCTTCTTCTCACTTGTCTGGATAGCATAGTATCCGTCTAGCCTG
>NZ_JWIM01000004.1:0-114401 GCF_002896535.1 Mesotoga sp. B105.6.4
CCTCTCCGTTGACGTTCCAGCCGTTGAAGGTGTAGTTCTCGACCTGCGGGGCGGTGAGTGTTAGGCTGCTGCCCTTCTCGTACCAGCCACTTCCGGGAATAGATGCCACCGCAGAGCTCACGCTTACAAGATATTCGCTCTTCATCTGGGCGGTCAACGATAAGTTTCCAGTCGCGGTTATCGTTCTCGCCTTCGCAGTGCTTCCGTCGCTCCACCTGGTGAAACTGTACCTTGTGTCTGTTCCTTCTACATTAACGCTCTCGTCTCTCTCCTGCGGCGTTACTATCTCAACCGATACCGTGTCTCCATGATTGACTACCACACTTGCCGGAGCTACTTTCTTGACTCCGTTCACTTTCACTTCAAGTCCCGAAGGTTCAGTGTCCACATTCACGCTGTATCCCTTGAGCGCATATACGGCGACTATCTTTTTTGGCGAATCATGAGTTATCTCTACGCTTCTTCCATCTATCTTGATCCCGTTTACTTCCCAGTGCGAAAAGTCGTATCCGATTGAATCAGGTGATACATAAGAAAAAAGAGAGTCTTTTACTTTCCAGCCCGCGCCATCTATGCTGGCAACTCCTTCGGGCAGTGTCGAGGTCTCGACGAGGTACTGCGTCTCCGTCTGGACTGTGAAGCTCTTATCCGAATCGAGGAGCACCGTTCTCGGATTTGAAGTAATGGAATCGTTCCATGACTTGAAGGTGTATTTTGTGTCTATACCGGATACGAAAGAGCTTTCGTCTCTCTCCTGAGCTTTGAACTCTATCGTATGGGAAGTACCTTCTCTTGCCTGAATGCTCCAAGGTGACGTGTATTCAAGTGAGTCTATGATTATCTTCAATCCTTCGGGTTCGCTTCCAACAGAAAGCGTCCTGAAAGGTATTTCACTGTAAACGGCTTCGATTTTCGAAGGTTCGCCTACTGTTATGCAGAGTTCTTGATTCTCGACTATCTCTCCGTTCACCGTCCAGTTGAGGAAGGAGTAGCCTTCAACCTGCGGAGCGGTGAGTGTGAGGTTGCTGCCCTTCTCGTACCAGCCACTTCCGGGAATAGAGACTACCGATGAGCTCACGCTTACGAAATACTCACTCTTCATTTGGGCGGTGTAAGAGACAGAAGAAGAGAGAACGAGATTCCTGGTTGTTGATGTGTTTCCGTCGTTCCACCTGGTGAAACTGTACTTTGTGTCTATTCCTTCTACATTACCGCTCTCGTCTCTCTCCTGTGGAGTCAGTATCTCAAGTGATACCGTATCTCCATGATTAACTACCACACTTGCCGGAGCTACTTTCTTGACTCCGTTCACTTTCACTTCAAGTCCCGAAGGTTCAGTGTCCACATTCACGCTGTATCCCTTGAGCGTATATACGGCGACTATCTTTTTTGGTGAATCGTGAATTATCTCTATACTTCTTCCATCTATCCTGATCCCGTTTACTTCCCAGTGCGAAAAGTCGTATCCGATTGAATCAGGTGATACATAAGAAAAAAGAGAGTCCTTTACTTTCCAGCCAGCGCCATCTATGCTGGCAACTCCTTCGGGCAGTGTCGAGGTCTCGACTAGATATCGTGTCTCCGTCTGGACTGTGAAGCTCTTATCCGAATCGAGGAGCACCGTTCTCGGATTTGAAGTAATGGAATCGTTCCATGACTTGAATGTGTATTTTGTGTCTATACCGGATACGAAAGAGCTTTCGTCCCTCTCCTGAGCTTTGAACTCTATCGTATGGGAAGTACCTTCTCTTGCTTGAATGCTCCAAGGTGACGTGTATTCAAGTGAGTCTATGATTATCTTCAATCCTTCGGGTTCGCTTCCAACAGAAAGCGTCCTGAAAGGTATTTCACTGTAAACGGCTTCGATCTTTGTTGGTTTATTGACTGTAATCACGAGGGGATTGTCGTTTATCGTCTCTCCGTTGACATTCCAGCCGTTGAAGGTGTAGTTCTCAACCTGCGGGGCGGTGAGCGTTAGGCTGCTTCCCTTTTCGTACCAGCCACTTCCGGGAATCCCCACGAGTTTCTTAGGATCTGTGCTGACAGTCACCTTGAACTTCGTCAAAGTCTTTGCTTCGAGTTTCTTGTTGGAATCAATTGTTATTACCCTGGGATTGTCTTGTGATCCATCACTCCAGCCGTAGAAAACGTGAATCTCTTCCAGTTCCTGCAAAGGTTCTTCGTCCACGACTCTAACTACGACTCGCTCCTCAGGCTTCAAGCTAATGCTGAACGGAGTCAGACGGATGTCCGAAGGCTCGAATTCAGTTTGCTCTATCTCATCCAGAAGAACGATCCCAATAGTATCGGGTTCGGAAATCACTTCCAGAGTGAAGAGTCTCACTCTCGGTACGCAACTGCTCATAAGTACTATGAAAACTATGAAAATCGATATCAGTATGCCTTTCAAGTTTATCCTCATAAGTATTCCCCCAAAATCAGGAATGCAACTCCATAGAATTATTATATACGATCCAATCTATTTGTATACATATTCGACAGATGCATACGCATCAATCATCTGACCTAAGTTTTCATATCTATCTGTGTGTAATTGCGGAAATCATTGTCCGTCACTTATACCTCATTATGAGAGAGGTGGAAGTATTACTTTATCTTGCAAGCGAACGGATGACTTTTTTTACCGATACATAATCTGGCATCGTTATGAGTATTTACCATTAATTTACAAAGAAACAACATTAAAAATTGATCCGAAATTTCTGGATTATTGAGCATTTAGCGAAAGAACAGTGCGAATTATCAGTTTGTTTCCGGAGACCGAAGTAATCACTTTGCAGCTGAAAAAGCGTAGCGGAACAATAGAGCATTTCAAAGAGAAAGAGTCTACGAAATTCTGCAGATCTCTTTCAGGTAATAAAGTTATTGGTTGCTGTGTGCCAAGAAGGCGAAGAAGGAAACTTCAAGCCATGCTTAATCGAAGATGAGGGAGGGCCCCTCGAAGCCGCCATGCAGGTGGAGGCTTCAAACCACCGTTCAGAAACCTAATGGAAGGGCCATTGGGGGTCGAAGGGGAAGGGGGCAAAAGATGTAAGAGGCCAGAGGAAAGAGGTAAGAAGAGCGCAGCGTTTAGAGAGAGCATGAGACGGATGAGATGAGATCCAGTTTGAGCGCTCAAGCGGGGACTTAAAATCAAGAACGTAGAGATGCATGAAACCGTAGTTATTTGATAATGATGACTGATTCTAGAGCTGAGGACAAGACTATGGAACTCCAAAGAAGATGTTGTGAGTATTGATTAGTTAAAAAAACGGGGAGCCGAAAGGCTCCCCGACTTACTAAAGGCGTAATTTGCTTCTATTATTCTTCGTCCTCTGAATCATCTAAGTCATCGACTAATTCTTCGGAGGGTTTTTCTTCATCTGAAGAGACTTCGACAGTTTTTTCGGCAGTCGATTCTTTCTTAGTTTCGAGAGCAGCGGCGTTTAGACCCTCTCTGCCCTCAAGAATAGCATCGGCCATGGTATGAACGATCAACTGAATTGCCCTTATGGCGTCGTCGTTTCCGGGGATTATGAAGTCTATTACATCTGGATCACAGTTGGTGTCTGCTATACCGATAACCTTTATGCCGAGTTTGTTGGCTTCCGCCACGGCAATCTCTTCTTGTTTGGGGTCAACAATGAAGATAACATCGGGAAGCTTCTGCATTTCTTTGACACCGCTCAGGTTCTTTCTAAGCTTATCGAGCCTTTTGTTGATCATGCTCTGCTCTTTCTTCGGTAGAGCGGCGAGCTTTCCCGACTCCTCCATTTCTTCGAAGTTCTTGAGAGCCTCGATTCTCTTCTTGATCGTGGTGAAATTCGTCAAAAGGCCACCGAGCCAGCGGCTGTTGACGTAAAAGGAGTCACATCTCTTCGCTTCTTCCTGTACGATTTGCTGAGCCTGCCTCTTTGTGCCAACAAAAAGGAACGTAGCACCTTCCTGAGCAGAATTTCTCACATACTCATAGGCCTCTTCAATGAGCTTAAGTGTCTTCTGAAGGTCTACGATGTAGATGCCTTTTCTCTCACCATAAATATATGGCTTCATCTTGGGGTTCCATCTTCTCGTTCTGTGACCGAAGTGAACTCCGGCTTCGAGAAGCTGTTTCATAGATACTACCGACACAAATACACCTCCGTTTTGGTTTTCCTCCGGCTTTGCGCCGATCGACCCCTACAGAAGGGGCACCGGGATCGACTGCGATTACTGCCGTGTGTTGTCCTCGTCAGCGACGAGATCTCTATATGTGTAACGCTTTGCGTTCAACCAAAGGTCTTCGAGAGAATAGAACTCTCTTCCCTTCTTACTGAATATGTGGACGATGAAGTAACCGCCATCTATTACCAGCCAATCATAGCCTTTTCCTTTGTCATAGTAGATGATCTCGACGGTTTCCTTTTCGATGTACTCGAGTATCGCCTCTCGAAGAGCACCCATATGGGGGTCGGAATTGGCAGTTGCTACGACAAAGTAATCAGATAGATTTGACACCTTGGAGACGTCCAGTATTACTATGTCTTCTCCATGCTTTTCATCCAAAATGTCTGCGATCTCCTTAACTACGTTATCCAAATTGATTCTCCTATTCATATCATGGTCATCCGTTGACGGTTCACCGTACTCCGAAAAAACCCTTCAGAAAACGATCCATGCAAAACCACTTCCAAAACCGCGCCAAAATCGATCTTGATTCTGCTCTATTCAACAGTGACGCTCTTAGCCAGGTTTCTCGGTTTGTCTGGATCGAGTCCTCTCTTAACCGCGATGTAGTATGCGAAGAGCTGCAGATAAGGTGACATCACCAGCGGATATAGGGGGTCGAGAACACGAGGAACCTCGATACGACTGTTCACGGTCTTTGAGACTTCTTTGTCGTTCTCTGAACAGATAGCCAGAACCTTTGCATCTCGAGCTCTGGTTTCCATTATGTTGGAAATCATCTTCGACTTCAATTCATCCTCAGGAACTATAGCAAAGACCGGAAAGTCCTTATCCAGTAAAGCTATAGGGCCATGCTTAAGCTCTCCGGCTTGATAACCGCTTGCGTGAATATAACTGATCTCTTTGAGCTTCAAGGCGCCTTCCAGGGCAGTTGCATAGCTGTACCCTCTGCCCATGTACATGAAATGTTTGAAATCGGAGTATTCCGCTGCCAGTCTTTTACACTGTTCGTTAGCGGCTGGGAGTGTATTCTCAAAAACCGTGGGCATCCCTTCCAGCTCATTAACAATCTTTGCGATATCTGAACTGCTTTGACCTATGATGGTGGAGATGCAGGCTCCCAGAAGAAGCAGGACTGCAACCTGTGCGACGTAAGTTTTGGTGGCTGCCACACCTATCTCCGGACCGGCATTTATATAAATCACTGCGTCGCTCTCTCTCGAAATTGTTGACCCAACAACATTTGTAAGAGATATGATTCTGGTCCCAAGTCTTTTCGCCTTACGAATCCCCTCAAGAGTATCTGCCGTCTCACCTGATTGGGAAATAGCTATGACAAGGTCACTGAATCCTTCCGGCAATCTTCTGTAACGAAATTCTGAAGCCACTTCAACTTCTATCCGAATCCCAGAATAGTCCTGTATGAATCTCTGGAAGACTAATCCTGCGTGGTAACTTGTTCCGCAAGCCAGTACAGTTATCGATCTAGCCTTCGCGATCTCTTCTTTCAGATGATCAATCTCTTTGAACCTGGGAGCTCCATCCTTTATTCTGGACATGAGAGCATTTCTAAGAGTCTGTGGCTCTTCGAATATCTCTTTGAGCATGAAATGATCATAGCCGCCCTTTTCAGCCGAGTCCTCGCCCCAGGTTATCCTAGTTGATGATTTTCTAACAGATGTGCCGTCCAATCTGGATATACTTACACTGCCTGGACGAATTACGGCAAGTTCTCCATCATCGATGAAGTAGACGTCTCTAATATGCTTCAATAGAGGCGTAACGTCTGAGGCAAGATAGCCGCTTTCGCCAGTAGATCCTACGACAAGGGGACTCCCTTTGCGAGCTGCAACGATTACGTCGGGATGGTCCTGATGAACTACGCCAATTGCATACGCACCTTCAAGATCCACCAAAGTATGCCTTACGGCTGAAACAATGTCACCGGAATAATGGTCTTCAATGAGATGGGCTATTACCTCTGTGTCGGTCACCGACTTGAAAATGTGGCCCTTCTTTTCTAGATCTATTCGCAGAACGTCGAAATTCTCGATAATACCATTGTGCACAACCGCTATCTTTCCCGTGCAATCGGTATGAGGATGTGCATTGAAATCGGAAGGCCCTCCATGAGTTGCCCATCTGGTGTGGGCAATTCCCTGAACAACGCTCGAATCCAGCTCGTCTCCAAGAATCTTTTCGAGAGCGGAAATCCTTCCAACGGCCTTCGCTACTCTTAGACCTTCTCGACTGTTCACGGCAACTCCTGCAGAGTCGTAGCCTCTATATTCAAGCTTCTTCAGGGCATCTACAAGCTTTCTTATTGTGAGGTCTTCTCCAACCATTCCAACAATGCCGCACATACTACTTTTCTCCAATCTTCATTTCGAGGCTCTTAACTAGATCGCCCTTGACTCCCTGGTAAGCAACTCTAATTGCGTTCTTTATGGCGAGGGCATTAGAATTGCCGTGGGCCTTCACAACGGCCCCTTTAACACCAAGGATGAAAGCACCTCCGTACTCACTCGGGTCCATAGCTCTTTTCAGCCGTCCCAGCGCACGTTTGAGAAAGAGAGCACCGATCAGTCCGAAAAGACCGCTCCTCTTGATTTCTTTCTTAAGCGTTGCTGAAATCAGCTTTCCCGTGCCTTCCATTGCTTTCATGGCAACGTTTCCGTCGAATCCGCTGCAGACAACTACATCTACATCTCCGTAGTTGATATCACTGCCTTCAACATTCCCAGCAAAATCATCGCCAAGCTCAGCTTTCAGATAGTCGAATGCCTGCTTAGTGAGTTCAGTACCTTTCTCTTGCTCTTCACCAACATTAAGCAGCCCAACCTTCGGGTCGGTTCTTCCGAGAAGCTTCGCGTATTCATAGCCCATTCTGCCGAAGTCGCGGAGGTGCTCAGACCTGACTTCGGAGTTTGCTCCGGCATCGACCAGTATGGTGAATCCATTCTTGGAGGGAGTTAGAACGGCGATAGCGCCTCGATCAACGCCTTTTATTCTTCCCACAATGAAAAGTGCGGCGGCAAGAACCCCGCCCGTATTCCCTGCAGAAACAAGAGCATCGACCTTTCCGTCTTTCACCTGCTGTGCGGCTTTGTAAAGAGAGGTCTCCTTTTTTCTCAGCAAAAGAGAAGGCTTTTCCGACATCGGAAAAACCTCTCCCGCATCAACTATTCGAATTCTTGAGCTTTCAGGCGTCTCTTTCAGCAAAGGCTTGAGACTTTCTTCTTTTCCTACCAGAACTATCTCAAGATCGTGAAACTCTTCGAGAGCAAGAAAAGCACCATCTATGTTAACTTCGGGAGCATTATCTCCACCAAAAGCATCGAGGGCAATTCTTACGCCTTGCATCTGTTACTCACCAATCTCAAGAATCTGTCTTCCTCCATAATAGCCACAGTGCAGGCACACTCTGTGTGGCTGTTTTGGTTCGCCGCAGTTTGGACATGTAGAAACAGCCACTTTGATCGCACTATATGTCTTTGCGCGCTTCAAGCGGGTTCTGCTCCTGCTTCGCTTTTGCTTTGGAACGGCCACTCTAATCCCTCCTATATCTAACTCTTCAATTTCTCTCTCAGGTCGGAAATAGCCTTGTGCCATTCATCCTGAATCTCTTCCCTCTTCTGGCACGAATGGTTTTGCTCATCGTTAAGGTTTGCTCCACAATACGGACACAGACCTGCACAGTCTTTTTCGCACAGAACCTTCTGAGGAACCTCAACAATTATAGCCTCAATAACGCGTTCTGACAAGTCCAGCAGATCTCCCTCAAGCCTCAGAACATTATCCAGGTCGGCGCTTGTGCCGTCTTCTGCAAAAACAACACTGTCTTGAAGTACGTAGGTGGCTTCAATTGTTCCTTCAATCGGGATTGAGACTTCTTTCAAACACCTTGCGCAGTTCTCTTCGAGGATTGTTTTCACCGAACCTGTTACAATGATCGAATCCTTATCTTTATACAATTCGATGTGGGTCTCTGCAGCGCTTGTCAGCTTTATCTCTTCTGTGAAGTCTGGGTCCAGAACGACATCTATCGTCTTCTTGAATTCGAAGCTGTTCAGATCAACGATTAACTCATGGATTTTCGCCATTTCAATCACCTCTGTGCCAGCAAATACTACATCACGGCTATTTCGATTTACTCACGTTTCATTGAACAAATGAAGAAGATTCCTTCATTCTAGATAACAGGCTACGAGCTATTCGATCGATTTCGTCCATTGTTCTCTCTTCCGGACTGCCGAGATCTATAGAATCAGTCTTCGAAAGTTTGTCCTGTATGATTATTATGTCTGTCGAGAGCCTCGCTGCTTCCGCAGGATCATGTGTAACCATTATCACACTGATTCCCCTCCTCATCCAGATTTTCTGGATGTCTTCCATCAGCCTGTCCTTAATTACAACATCTAGAGAACTGAACGGCTCGTCCAAAAGAATGATATCAGGGTTGAAGGCTAACGCCCTCGCTATATTGACTCTCCTGCGCATCCCGCCGCTTAGCTGAGAAGGATACTTGCTCTTATGCTTCTTCAGTCCAACAAATGAGAGAAACTCAACCGGGTCGCACCCAGGTGAGACAATGGAGATATTCTGGGCAGCCGTCAACCACGGGATTAACCTATCGTCCTGGAATACAAATCCCAAGCGTTTGCTGTCAAGTTCAACAGTTCCGCTATCGGGCTTCAGGATACCGCCGATGATTCTCAGTAGTGTGGTTTTACCGCAGCCGGAGCTGCCGAGGATCGTTAGGAAGAAATCACCGTCTATAGAGTAGCTGAAACCATCTATTATCTTCTCCCCGTCAAACTGCTTATGCAGATCTCTAATTCTTAAGTGCATAGCGGGCACTCCTTCGTATTAGCAGATCTAGAAGCTTCTCGGTAAGTATGCCGAGAATCACAAGGATCAGAGTGTAAGCGAAGACTCTGGTAGTGTTTATTGAGTACTTCGCATCGGACATTGCTCTTCCTATACCGGATGCCCCAACCATGAACTCAGCTACTGCGACTGATTTCCACATGATTCCAACCCCCACTCTCATTGACGACACTATGAAGGGAAAGGCAGAGGAAAGATAGATCTTCCTGAGAACAACCTTCCTGGAGAGCCTGTAAACTTTTGCCATCTCTACCAACTTCTTGTCTACGTTTCTGACTCCCTCTGCAATATTAATTGTGAAGATAGGAAATAGCGTAAGCAATACAATATATACTGGAGAAGAGAACCCTACCCCCCACCAGAAGATCGCCAGAGCAAGCCAGGATACGATAGGAATAGACTGGAGAATCACTACCAACGGTCTGAGCAATTCATACAATACATCGATCAGACCCATAAGAAACCCGGTCACCATGGCCATCCCCAGCGCGAGAAAAAGCCCAATAAAAGCCTTTGAGCATGTTTCGACAATATTCGACCAGCCTCTAGCGCTTGAGAGTATTTTCGTGAATTCAGCTATTGTTTCGCCTGGACCAGGCAATAGAAGGTTGCTTGAAACCAGCAGAGATGCGACAAACCACACCAGTAGAAGAAAACCTACCGAGAGAATTGGCGCAAGCTGTTTCCTTCTAGAAGAAGAGAGCATCTAGATCAATATCACCCGTCAGTTCCTGATCGAGTTCCCGCAGCTTTTCAATGTATATCGTTGTTTCTTCCCTGGCTTTTTCGGAGTCTGCAAATAGAAAGCCTGCCGTATCCATTGCCTTCTGCAGTACAGGAATGGGGAAGCCACCCATCTTTTCTGACACTATCTCTGCAGTCTTCTCCCTATTAGCGAGCGACAGGCTCATGGACTGCTGGTAAAGGAGAAGAAATGATTCGACAACACTTCTATCGAGAGAACCGCTTACGAATATCCCCGATGTAGGAATGTTGATTCTCCTATCGTTGAAGCTTTCCCATAGATCTTCAATCGGCATGGACCTTATTACACTTTGAACACGAGCCTCGGCAAGAGAAGCAAACGGTTCAGGTACAAGTATGAGCTTGGCTTTTCCGCTCGCAAGAAGCTGCACAGCCTCGGCGCCACCTACGTAGACTATCGACACATCTCTTCCGACTTCATATCCACGGGACTCAAGGGCGCCGCGAAGAATGGTGTCTGCTGTCTGACCGGGTGCCTGCAAGGTATAGATCACCGTTCCTACCAGGTCTTTTATATCATCTATCGACTTCTCTGTAGATATGAAATAGAAGCCATTCCACATGCTCACTGCCGCGAGCTTAATATCTACTCCAGAAGCTGCCAGCTTAACTCCAACGGTTACGGGAAGAAGGCTTATCTGTGCCCTCCCTGTAACCAGCATTGAAATCGCTTCGTCGACGCTTCTCCACAAATTGATTTCGAGACCCGGAACTTCATTAGAGATATCCGAGGAGAGTAACTCAGCAATTGGAATTAGAGTAGGACCAACTGGATTTATGTAATTGATACCAAAAGATACGAGGGCTAGAGACACCACAAAAACTGTAATAATGAGTTTCTTCATATAGAACCACCTCCACTAGCAATTATACACTCAATTCGCCTGCCTGACGACGGCTTAACAGCTTTGAAGGCCAAATCGCGAGTCTGAAGCCGAATCAGCACTCTCAGGGCCGATTTCTTCCCGATGAAGGCTAGAATCGCCCTCTATAAGGAGTTTGGTAATTTGAGCTCTGAGTGGTAGAATAATAGCGACATCTCATGCGAAGGGGGGAACAGTATGAACAAAAAAGAACTCATCGCTGAAATCGCTGAGAAAACGGGTGTTACTAAGAAAGATGCTGGAAAGACCCTTGACACAGTGATCGAGATCATCGAGAAGACACTGTCTAAAGGTGATGTTGTGAGACTCGTTGGTTTTGGCACATTTATGGTAGCTTCAAGGAAGGCCAGAAAGGGTGTCAATCCGAGAACCAAGAAGCCCATTACGATACCGGGCGGAAAAGTTCCTAAATTCGTACCTGGAAAGGAACTGAAGGAAAAGGTAAAATAGTGTCGTAGACTCTGCGGCGGCCGGAGTTGCCGCCGCTTTTGTTTTGGAGTGAAAGACTTGAAAGGAATCTGGGTTCTCTTTGTTATCTTCATTATTATTGTGGCTTTGGGTGCTTTCTTGAACATCTACTTTCTCAGGCAGTTTGGCGATGAAATGGTTTCGAGTCTCAGCACAAAGGAAATAGAGAACAAACTTCAGACCATGTCCGAAAGAGTTTCCCAGCTCAACCAGAATCTCGACTCACTTTCTTCTCTTGAAGTGAGACAGGATCTTTCGAAGATAATCACCGATTTTCAGGGGATTATTGCAAACCTGAACTCAGCCTCGGCTGCTGTTAGCAGTTCTTCCGTTGGGGACTCGTTGACAAATCTCTCAAATGATATGCAAAACATTCGGAATCTTCTCACTTCACTGGATAGAAGAGAGACTGTAGACTACTCGACCCAGATAGAGGGAATAAGAGGAAAGATTGTCTCTCTTGAGTGGCAGCTGGAAGAGCTCAAGTCGCTTGTAGAATCCAGTATGGTTGATGTCAAAAACGCCGTTTCTGGAACTGTTGTCCCTTACAGTACTCGGAGTGAGTTTTACGAGGAAGAGGTTGGAAAAGGTGTACGAATAAGAATTGAATCTGGCTTCAAAGGAAGTAGCATTATCCATGACAGCGATATCCTTATGATTCTGAACGAAATATATGCCTTGAGGGCAACTAAGATCTCATTAAATGGGAAGAGAATAATGCCATATACTTACGTGCGTTGCGTAGGAGCAACTGTTATAATTGATGATGTACCTACTCAAATTTCGCCTATTGTTATTGAGGTGTTGGGCGATTATGATTATTTGGTTTCCGGTCTGGGTCTCTTGAAGGAGTTTTTCAAGGGCAGGGAGATTGAAATGACTTTTCTGCCTCTTGAGTTTATTACCATTCCCGCGGGAGGGGGTTGATTCAGTTGAAAAGGGTTACCCTTCTTACTCTTCTTATACCTGTTTTCGTGCTCTTCACGGGGTGTAACTCTCCGTTCATTACTAGAGATGATTTTCTTGCAAAGATGGATGCTATTGAAGAGAAGATTGACTCTATTGCTCTTAGTCAAAGGAAGATAGTTGAGCTTGAAGATGCTGTACAGGAGCTTGCCTTTCGCATAAACTTTGTTCAAGCAATAGAGCCCACCTATACAGGCTATGATGAGCTTGAAGCGCTGAGAGCAGAACTTCAGATAATAAAGAATATGCTTGCTGAATCGGTTATAGACTCCGCCTCGTCTGCAGCAATCGTTAAGACGCTCTATGACAAGATCGACGGAGTATTGACCAGCTCGGTAGAAACCAACATAATGACGCGGGAGATCGACGATCTTAACAGAAAAGTCCAGGCCCTAGAATCTCTGAACTCTTCAAGATACACAGAGCTCGTCCAGAGAATCTCCGAAGTGGGTAGCTACGACAGCTCAATTGATGAGGCGAAATTCGAAGAGCTCCTCAGAAGAATAGAAGAGATAAAGAACACTGAAGTTGTTGTTGTTCAACAGGAGCCTGAGCGAGATGACGGGAAATACGAAGAACTCGTGCGAAAGATCGAGCAGCTTGCAGCAAGAACGGATACTTCAGCCATCGATAGCGCAAGATATGACTCGATTGCAAGGAGGCTTGCAGAACTTGAAGAGACTGTTGGATCGGCCGTTATAGATGCAGAGGTTTTCAACGAACTGGTATTGAGGATTGAGGAAATGGACTCCAGGACACGCGAGCTTGCGGTCAATCTGGAGGCTATTGAGCAACAGGAACAGCCTGAACAGAGGGATTATGTGACAATGACCACCTTTCTTGGAGAGATTTCCGATATTCGCAGCAGACTTGGCGCGGCAGCTTACGAGACCATAGAACCAATGTCTTACGTGTCATACATAGTCAAATCGGGCGACAGTCTGTGGAACATTGCACAGGCTTACGGTGTCACAGTAGATCAGCTGAAGGAAATGAATCCTCAGGTCAAGAACTGGGACCTAATATTCCGAGGGGATGAGATAAAGATACCTCTCTCACTGGATAATCTCATGGCTAAGGCATCAATCGCTACTCATTTCGGCTTGAATCTTGGGGTAGACTTTCTCGTTGATTCAATTGAATCGAACTTCGGAAGCTATGATTACGGCTATGCCAACCCGGGAATGGATCTGACCGTCCCGCCGAATTCCAGGATAACCGCCTTTCTTCCCGGTAAAGTTATTCTCTCGGAGCGTGTAAACGATCTTTACGGTGAAATGGTTGTTGTCGATCATGGGAACAACCTTAAGACTGTCTATGCACGCCTGGGAAGCCGAACGGTTATCAAGGGTGATTTTGTAAGGGTTGGAGACACCATTGGATTGGCATCAGATGCAAAGGGAAATCTCCACTTTGAATTCTGGAAGGCAGATGTCCCTGTGAATCCAGCCGATATAATCTTCGATAATGTGGGGACTTTTGAGGTTACAATGTACACTGAGTGGGATGATGCAAAGAATCCGACATCGCCTTCTTTCAAAATGACTGCAAGTGGGGATTTCGTGAAGGGATATCGAACGGTTGCCGCCGATCCCAGCGTAATTCCTCTTGGCTCGATTGTCTATATTCCGTTTTTCTCGTCCTCTCCAAACAAGGGATTCTTTGTTGTTGAGGACACCGGTAGTTCTATAAGGGGTAACAAGATCGATGTTTACACCCATGATTTCAATATCGCGTCGAGTTTCAAAGAAGATCTTCTGGTATATGTGGTGAAGCGCCCTTGAAAAGATCAATGATGCTCTTTCTTCTTTTCATCGTGATTCTTAAAGGTAATGTGCTCGGAACGATCACTTTCGGGCAAAGATATCCCCTTGGAGTTATGCCCTCGAGAATTGTTGAGGTCGAAAACAGCAGCGGTACATACTACGTTACTCTTGTGAAAGGCGATTCAGAACTAGTTGTCTTCGACACCAGTTTCAGGCCCATCACGATTTTCGATACTATGAGAAATGACGGAATTAATGATCTCATCTATAGAGATGGGAAACTGTACTGCTTTGGATTCTACAGCGGTAGGCTGGTTGTCGTGGATGCTTCTTTGCATCCGAGTAGATGGAAGAAGATTGATGAGATTCCAACATCGAGCAGACTGATTACGGGATCGTTCATTGATGGAAAAATCGGAATACTCACAAATGACTATGAGTTCCTAGTGCTTGATATTGCTAAGAGAGAGATAATCAAGAGGCACAAACTCCCGGTGATTGGACTCTCTGTGGCAGAGGATTCAGAGCATTTTTTCGTCTCGCTTTTTCACAATTACAATATGTTAACCCGGTCTCACGAAACCGAAAAGGGACTGCTAGTATTCGATGAATGGGGAAATCTGGTAAAGGAAGTGAATATCGGCAAGAGACCTTCATACATACATCTCGAAGGCGATAGGCTCTTTGTTATCTCCTACGTTGAGGAGAGTCTGAAGATCCTTTCCAAAACTGATTTCAGCGAAATGCGCACAGTCTACCTTGGCAGGTACCCGAATTTTCCGATAGTCCATAATGGAAAGATATGGGTTGCTCTGACCGGTGAAGACCAGATAATGACTGTGGAACTTTCAAGTTACCGGACGGAGTATTATGATCTATTAGGTCGTGGCCCGATAAAAGTCTTTCATAACGGGGAAAGAATTTACGTTCTTGAGACCATTACTGGAACACTTGAGATTTTGGATAGCAGAGGAAATACGATAGAATATGTAGAGTTAGATGGCTATCCGGTAGATATTGTTTTCAACGGAAAGGAAATCGCTGTTTTGCTTCAGGAAGACTGGCAGACAGGAAAAAACACTGGAGCTCTGCTGGTTCTCAAAGCACAATGAGTCAGAGGTTTGAATTGGGTTTTAAAAGATTCTGTGAATCACTCTTTGCTTGTTAGTCGTTCTGATGGTTTCTTCTTCATGTTGGTTCCCAGAGCTAGATTACTGAAGCAGATAGATCCTCAGGTTGTCACTGAGGGAGAAACTCTTGAATTATTGCTGGCCAGTTACATTTTGTCAGGGAACGCCGTAGATCTGAACTTTCAGGTTTTGGAAGGAATTGGCGAGATCAAGGGAAGTTATTATCTTTACGCTCCCGGTTATGATAAAGCTGGAGATTACTGGGTAAAACTACAAGCAAGTAACGGGAGTGATTCAGATTTCAGAAGGTTCAAGGTGACGGTTATAGATAACAATATAGCTCCTTCTATAGAAATCAGTGATCTTCGGATTTCAGTCGGCGAGGAAATGACCATAGACTTGAGCGAATTATCGACAGACCCTGACGGTGACTCTCTTACCTATGAGCTAGTAGGTCAGTTTGGGCAGATAATTGGAACAGAACTGTTTTTCGATGCAAGAGAAATGCAAGTTGGAGTGTACCAGGTAGAAGTTCGGGCGTCGGACGGCAAAGGGGGCCAGGGGAGCTGCACTTTTCTGGTCACAGTGTTTGACTCGAATCAGCCTCCCGAAATAGTCATTCCTGATTTTACAATCAAAGAGAACGAGACCCTTTATCTGGACCTTCTTGATTATGCATTTGATCCCGATGGGGATGGGATTACCTTCGCCTTAATCACCGGTGTGGGAGTTATTGAAGGCATTCAATACGTCTTCGTTGCTGTCAAGAGAGTTCAGGAACGTATGATGTTGAGATCGCTGTGAGCGATTCAGAAGGAGCGTCTTCTTCAGGAAGCTTCGAGATAACCGTAATTGATGTCAATAGACCACCTAGCATACCATTCGATCCTGTCCCCAAAATGGTCGAAACAATTGTTCCGACAAACACTTCACTTAGCTGGTCATGCGAAGACCTTGATGGCGATTCTTTGTTGTATGATGTCTATCTCGGTAAGACTCCGAATCCTGTCCTTGTTGCTTCAGGAGTTTCCGGAGAGACTTATAAGCCGGTTCACCTTGAGGAGGGAGCCCGCTATTATTGGAAGGTCGTTGCTTCAGACGGTGAAGACGAAACAGAGGGCCCTATATGGGAATTCACCACCGTAGTCCCACCAGTGATTCTGAGAATTGTCTCCGACAAGGAATTGATAGTTTCGCCCAAGGTTTCTATTGATGATCAAGCCCTGAATATTCCATTGGATTATGTTGCTGAAAGGGATCAGACTCTAGTAGTTGAAATAGATGAACTTCAAGAGTTTGATTATAGAAAGCCTATCGGAGATGATGTTAGGGTCAGCTTTATCGAGTGGGACGACGGGGAGACTTCACCATATAGAGAAATCCTCATGGATCACTCTTTGAAATTAACTGCAAGATTTTCAGTGACCTATTACTTGAATATTGCGACATCTGCCCGATATGAACAAGAAATACCTGGTGAAGGATGGCATGATGAAGGGGCCACAGTTGTTGTTACCGCTCCGAAAATCGAGGGGTACACTTTCAGAGACTGGGATCTTAACGAGACTTATGGGATAGTGTGTGGGGAAGTAATCGTTGTCAAAATGGATTGTCCGGTGAATCTAGTAGCAAACTATACGCACGATTGCCCATAGGATCGATACTTCTAGGTCAGACTTAGGTATCTTTCATAAGTGTCCGGAGCAACGGTTGCGATTCTTCGAAAGCCCTTTTCGGCGAGTTTGAGAGCGCCTGAAACGTTGGCTCCGGACGATATTCCGACCATCAACCCCTCTTTTCTGTGAAGCCATTTCATCATAGAGAGAGCTTCTTCGTCCTCAACTGTTATTACTTCGTCCAGCACTGATAGGTCGAGGACCTTCGGTCTGAAACCGGGGCCGATTCCTTGAATTTTGTGAGAGCCCGATCTCCCTTGTGAAATGAAGGGCGAACCTGCAGGTTCGATGCCGGCAATATGAATACGTTGAGCTTCCTTTTTGAGAAAGCGTCCAATCCCGGTCACTGTTCCTCCCGTTCCCATGCCGCAAATGAAAGCGTCAAGCTCTCGGTTGACCTGCCGAAACATCTCAGGACCGGTAGTAGAGAAGTGAAAAAAGGGATTAGCCTCATTATTGAATTGATCAAGCATTATTGAACCGGGATTATTCCGGAGAAAGCTCTTGGCTTCGTCATATGAACCGGATATTCCTTTATCAGCGAGAGTTCTTATCACTTTTGCACCAAAGGCTTCCATAAGCTTAACTCTTTCGATACTTGCCGATTCGGGCATAAAGATAACCGACCCGTAACCTCTAGAAGCGGAAAGCATTGCGATGGCTATTCCCGTGTTGCCACTAGTTGGCTCCACTATGGTCATCCCGTTTTTGAGAGCACCACTTCTCTCGGCTTCAAGAATCATTCCAAGCACCGTTCTATCCTTTATGCTTCCTCCGGGATTATTTTTCTCAATTTTAAGCATTATCGATGAAGCATCTCCAAGAGATCGAAGCCTAATGATCGGGGTGTTGCCTATTAAAGAATCAACAGTTTTCATTGTCGTGATCCCAGTCTTTCAGATATCCTATGGACTCTCCCCGGTATCCCGGTAACAAGAGAGTCTTGAGGGACGTGTTCAAGCACCACGCTGTTCGCTCCGACTTTAGAATTGTCTCCAACATATATCGGGCCAAGAATCTTCGCCCCCGCCCCAAGTACAACGTTTCGGCCAATATCCGGGTGACGCTTTCCCTTCATCACATTCTTTGAGCCTAAAGTAACTCCGTGATATATCAGCGTTCCAGTTCCCACTGAAGCTGTCGAGCCTATAACAACTCCCACACCATGATCAATTACAACGCCGCCTTCTATTCGAGCTGAAGGGTGAATGTCCATTGAATAAAGTATCCTTGAAACGTAATGTAAGCCTCTTGCGAGGAACCCAAGCTTGTTTTTCCAGAAAAGGGTAGAAATCCTGTATAGCAAGAGGCCGTGAAAACCCGCAGAGAAGAGAATTATGTGCCATTTACCTGAAGCTGTCGGGTCCTTCTCAAGATAGGCGTCTATGTCCTTAGAGATATCTATCATTGTTTGCTTTATGCGGTTCTTCTCTTTCACTGCATCACCCTCAATAGAAATTATGTATTTTAAGTATACCATATTTATCGGCATTAGAGTTAACGCTTTGTGAAGGCAGTTCGTTTGTGAAACGCTGCAAATATCAACGAGAAGAAGATGGCAATCGCCATACCGGTTATTCCTGTAGCGTTGTACACCCTTACAATCCCAAATGTACGAATGAGCACCCCGCCAAGTACGGAGCCAAGAAGATAGCTCAGTCCGGTAGTCGACATCCAGTAGATTGTGAGCGCCCTGGTGACTTTGCTGGCTTCAAATCTTGTGTGAATGTAATTCATGACAGAGTAATAGACTACGATGTAGTTTATGCCGTGAAGCATTTGAAGAAGTAGAAAGATGGGAAAAGAAGTCGCCATAGATGTCAAAAACCATCGAAGACCTGTTGCAAAGATTCCTATCACGAGAAGGCGCGTGTTACCCAGTCTCTCAACCAAATTTTCTGCGAAGAAAAGGAAGGGAACTTCCGAAAAAGCCATCAACGAAAACGCGAACCCTGCTGAGGAAACACTGAAGCCCCTTTCACTAGTTAAAACAGGGAGAAAAGTTGATCCGAAGGCTCCAATAGTAATGGATGCGACACCGGCCAGTACAAGCAGGTAAAACTGAAGTGGCAAAGATGATCGATCGGTCTCTTCATCTGTCCTTTTTAGCTTCCGGCCAGTCGGATAGGCTTTACTAACCAAGGCTACTGTAGAAAATGACACTGTGGCCATTATGAAGAAAAAGACAAATCCGTACTTCAATACGATTCCCGAGATAAGGGCGGTAATGGAATAGCCAACCGTTCCGAACAATCTCACGCGATCAAAGCGTTTGCCCTTGTTTCTCAAAGAAGGAACGACCACAGACTCAGCGATAGGTATTATGCTCACAACAAAGAATGAGAAGAAACACATTGCGATCAATGAAGTTTCAAAGGTTGGTGAGAAGAAAACTGCCCAGACAGAGACTGCCGATACAATAGAGACCATTCCCATGACAGTTGGTCCGCCTGTCCTGCTTGATCGCCTGAACCAAAAAGGATTTGCAATAATTGAGAGGGTAGGAGTGACCGCCATCAGAATCCCGATCTCTATTGCAGAAAAGCCTTTGCTGTAAAAAAGCTGACTAAAGAGAGCGGTGATGCTGAGATTTGAATATATGAATATTTCGGTAAAGATCTCACGGATGCTGGAAGAGGCTCTAAAAAGAGAAATTCGCACTGAATATCAAACCTCCTGGTGTAGAATTCTAGTGGGGGTGAATCTCTTGTCGAAAAAACGTGCGCTGCTTTTGATGCTTATCATACCACTATTGGCTCTTGGGAGCACTGGACTTCATGTGATTCTGTCACCATCACTGTCGATTAACAGCTTTCCTGCAGTCAGCAACAGCTACAAGCCAAGCCTGGAAGACCTCAATCGCTATTTGAGTGTTCCTGCAATCTTCTCGGGCGGCATGGAGATTTCCCTGGGGAAGTCAAGGCTGTATTTGAATATGGATCTGAGACAGGAGTTTTCCGATTACTTGATGGGCAACTGGTTCTCGAATCTCCCGCTGTCGACGACAAATTTCCTTCCTTCGGTAGACATGAATTTTCCCAGGCTCGGTTACTTCGAGAGAAGAGATGAGAATTCGCTGATCTCTTTGGGCAGGCGAAAACTGAGTCTTGGTGGTTCTACTTACAGTTTTGTTCTCTCAAATACTCCGCCGTATTTTGATCACCTGTGGATTGAGTTGAATGGAAAAGCCAAATCAGGAGAGTATCTTTATAATTTCTTTGTTATATCTTCCGACAGAACAGTTAGCGGGGGACCCAAGACACTTCTTGGTCACCGGTTCGGATATATGAACGACAATCTCAAGGTCACTTTTGGCGAAGAAAATCTCGTTTACGGTGTCTATCCTGATCTGCAGGATATTGGGCCTTTTCTAATCTATCATCATACCTATCAGGATCATTCAAACGTAACTGCAACCATAGCGGCAGAGGTTAAGATTGACCGCGCTATTGCCTACGGTGAGTTTACACTTGATGATTTCAGACTTTCGACGGAGAGTCCTAATTCAAATCCCACGGCCTTTGGTTGGCTTGCAGGTTTTTCATGGAAAATATCTGATGGCTTGCCCTATTCCGGACTGAGATTCACTGAAGCGGAGAACGAAGTCAGAGATCGAACACTTCTGAATAGCGGCGGACTTAGAGTGCGGATGGAACACTACCACGCAACCACCTATCTCTACAATAGGGGTATAAGCATCGGCAAGTTCACTTATCAATACCGGTTCAATGTCTTGCATCTTGATTCTTGGCCAGTTATCACTGGTTTTTTTGGATTTCCTTTTGGACCTGACTCAACGTTGAGCCTTGTCGGCATCGAGTACGAGAGTCAGAATATATCTCTTAGCGTCAAGGCAGAGCTTCTCAGAACTGGCTCAGCCAATATCGATTCTCCTTATGAGCCACCTTTTGACCAGAACTGGTACGGTCCAAAGAAACCGATCAACAGATCTATGATTCTGTCTTTGGCGAGTTTCTTCGCTTACTGCCCAGATACGGCGCTCTTTGCTGGCGGTAAAGTAATTTTCGCCGATCACATTGATTTCTGGATTAACGTGGGTTTCATAAAAGGTTTTTCACTATTTTAGGGAGGTAATTCCGATGAAGAAGATTGTTTTGCTGTTTTTCTTGGTGTTGTCGGTGGCAATTCTTGCAAGCCAGGGTACGTTGATATTCAAGGGTACAGATCAATATGACTTATTTTTGGGCAGAAACTTGATTGAAGGAAAAACTCTCTTTACACCTAATACAGGGATTCCTGAGGGTTTTGCTTTAGTCCAGCTTAAGCAACCCGTTGTGAAGACTTCTCCAGGAACAGAAATCCACTTGAGAGTTACTCCTCAGTTCCTCATCCACAATTTCGAGCCTTTCAAGGAGAAGGGCTGGCTAAAATCCGTGGTTCCGCTCTATTTGAGATACCGTTATGATACTCTGAAGCCCTGGCTTGTACTGGGTTTTGAAAGTGAAGTATCCGACTATATCACAGGGTATATAAATCTAGATATTCCTAAAGACTATCGGAGTTACATTAGTCACGGTGATGATTTTGATTCGAAGCCCTACATGAATTTTCCAGTGGAGTTTTTTGAAGGAAAAATCGAGGCGCTAGATATGAGCTGGCCTACTTTCGGCTATGTATCCTACGCAAATGAAAGCTTCTACGCTTCTCTAGGTAGATATAAACTTGCCTGGGGTCCGATGAGAAATGGACTTGCAATAAGCGATGCGTCATCTTATTACGATAATATCTCTTCTTCATATACTACTCCCCTCTGGAAAAACGGCCGGTTCACGTATTCTTTTCTGGTCATTACCCCGACTTCTCTCCTGAACGATGAAGAATGGATAAAGCAGGGAAAGGTGTGGGATCTCAATCAAAGAAGACCATACACTGAAGGAGCGAAGACGATCATAGGGCATCGGTTCGATGTCCAGTTTGCAAGCTGGGGGAGGGTCGGGGTAGGCGAGATCAATGTTGTCGGAGGGAAGCACCCGGATTTGAACGACGCCAACCCATTCATCATCTTCCACAATACTTACGGTGAAGATTTCTCCAACGTCATGGCTTCGCTCGATTTTTCTCTAGCGCCGTTTAAGGGAATCGAGGCCTACGGAGAAATCGCCATCGATGACGTTTCGTTCGGTTCGACAGAGGCCGGAGCGCGGGGCAAACCAACGGCCCTGGCTTATGGTGGGGGTCTTAGATACGCGACGGATATAAAGGGAACGTTGCTTCTTGCCTCTGTGGAGCTCTATCATACAGACACGTGGATGTACAATCGCTGGCAGCCGCTTCTCACATTTACAAACAGAATCTACACAAAATCCGAACTTCCCGGAAGCAGGGATTTCACGGACTATCCGCTCGGCTTCAAATATGGCCCTGATCTGAACGGTTTTTCTCTTATGGCTAATGCGATAATGACGAACGGGCTTTCAATCTCCTTCGTTTATGATCATTTCAAACAGGGAGAGGTTACTCTTAAGACACCATACTTGAACATGGAAGAACCTGAAGACGACCCCGGTCAGTTTACGAATCCGGAAGATTGGAGTGGCCCCGTCGGTGAGACCGTAAATGCAAATATCATGACACTGAACATAATGATTCCTTACAGGGACTTCACTTTCGGAAGCGACTTCTCGATGTATTTCGGAGGTTATTTCAAGAAGAACGGTGGTTATGACAAACCGATTTTCGAAATAAGGCCTTATGTATCTTACGTTTTCTAGATGAAACTGTGTGCCTATGTGTTGACCGGTACTCAGAAGGGGCGACCAGCTAGCCGCCCCTTTTTTGTACTTGATCAAATAAAGCCAAAGACCAGGAACCCGATGATGAATCCAACTACTAAACCAACAATCAGTCCTTTTGTGAATTTGTCTGGTTTTCTTCCTGGAGTTGGGGATTCTCCTCTTTGACTTTCTTTGTACCAGTCTCTATCGTAGATTCCCAATTGTTTTCACCCCTTTCCTTGAGGACGAAGTCCATCCAGAATCTCTTGACGAATATCAGAATTGGAACGGCAAAAACCACTCCGAAGACACCTAGGAGTTCTCCAAATCCAATTATAGATACAAGAACTATGAACCAGTTGATCTTGACTATATTCGACAGGATTTTCGGAGAGAGAAACCAAATCTCTATCTGGTTTGCGAACACAAGCAGAACAATGGCTCCGACAACCCCCCAAAAACCCTTGCTGACGAAAGAAAGCACTATCATTGGAATGGATGTAAGTACTACTCCCAAATACGGGATGAAATTTGTTATTCCGGCGAGCAATCCGAGGAATATTGCGTTTGGGACTCCGATTATTGCAGATCCGATACCAATAATGGTCCCTACAAAAAGCGCAATGATCAGCTGGCCACCTATGTAGGTCTGAAAATCCTTGTAAAGTGAGTCAAAAAAACTGCCAACCTTATTCTGGTCGCAACCGGGAAAAAGTATTGGCGCGACTTTTTGAATCAAACCGGTTCTGCGAGCAATAACAAATCCCGCTATGATAAGCAGCACAACTCCGGTAATCCATGAAGTTATGTTTGATGCAACGTACTGTCCGATCGTGATCGCTGCATCACTCAGCCACTGAGACGCACTTTCAACGATATCGACTGTAATTTCGGAAACAAAAGGAGGAAGCTTCTCTAACCACTTGTCAAACGCTCCGTCATTGAACAGTGAACCTAACTCGGTAGATAGGCTGCTCACTCCTCTTACGGTTATTGGAATAGCGCTGTATATTAGGAAGACCATGAATGTAAGAAGGGCAATACCTGTGATGATCTTGAGAGCTCCTTTAGGGATCTTTCTGCTGACGAACCGTGCCGGTGTATTGATTATTAGCGAGAATATAAATGCCAGGCCTAAGACTCGAGAAGTCATAGGAAAGAGAAAAAGAGTCATGAAGATTGCTATGAAATACCCAAGAACCCAGAATTTTGTTGTCTTCATATTGGCCCTCCGCAGGAGAATAATGGCAAATCTGTTGTATACTCATTATGTATATTTTGGAACTGAGGTGTCCTATGAGAAGAGTATATATTATAGTGATCGTGTTTTTTTTAATTTCTGTGATGTCATTTGGATCAACTCACTCTTCAAGAATACTGTCTCCCGGATCGGTGAAGGCTATGCTGGGTTTCAAAGATGTGGGATTGAGGATCGGCATACTTCCCTTTCTAGAGGCCGGTTGGTTCATCGATGAGGGTTCATACTTCACTCTTGGCTACGATGGCAACTTTCATGTCGCGTCCCGCGTCTCATTTTCTTCACTGGAGGAAGCGAGGGTGGTTGCAGAGTTAGGATATGACTTCAATGTTGTGTATCTGGAAGTTAGCGGCCTGTATGAATATTCTGCGCCTGACGCATCCTTCCTTGGTGGGCAACTGAAAACAGAAGTATTCTTTGACAACTATTTGAGTACTGTCAGTGCCACTCTGGGAAGATTTCAGAAGGTAGCCGGCGAGACTGAAAAGAAAAGCTACACCTCTGTGGGGTTCTCAGCGAGGAGAAGACTGGATATTGACAAGAAGTTTTACTTTGTAAATATTGAAAGTATTGAACTGGTCGGCACACTGAAGTGGGAAGTCAAAGACGATCTCGCCTCTTTCAACCCTTTTCCTGCTTACAGTTTCGTGGGGATACAGCTGAATCTAGGATTTCTTAACTGAGAAGCGAAGTCTTTTCCTGCTCCTTGACAGGAATGGCAATATATGTATCTGCTCCTGTGATGAATAATCCTCATACCGACAAGTTCATGAAAGGAGTTTTGCTATCTCATCTACTTCTTTTTCGTCGGACATCTCTCCATCGACGGACATCTCCATAACCTTACCCGCCATGTAGGTTAAGAGGCGATGGGATACCTTGGAAGCTCTTCTCATGGACATAGAAGCTCCTAGAGCCCTCTCGACTCTATCGTAGAAGTCGGCTCTTGCGTTGATTAGAATCTCTCTTACCCTTTTGTTCTTCATTCCATGAAGCCAAAGATAAACAAGAGAAACCATTATGTCAGATCTTTCGGAATAAAGCTTTAGCACCTCGGCATAGAGATCCCTGGCAATCTCAACGGGTTGTTTGGCTTGATCGATGAGTGGTTCGAGTCTTGGAAGTACGTAGTTGTTCAGAATGTGCCTGGATAGATCTATGAGCATTCCCTCTTTGGAGCGATGGTGATAGTGAATTGCAGCAAGATTGACTTCTGCGATGCTTGAAACCTTTCGTGTGCTCAGTCCCTCAATTGTTTCCTCAGCGATCACCTGTATAGCGGCTTCCATAATTCTCTCTCTCGTTTCTTGTCCACGCACTGTCGTCACCCCTTTCAATCATTCGTATAACACATTATATCACATTGTGTTTGAAAGTGAACGGCGAAGCCGGGAAATACCCGGCTTCTTTTTATGGAATAATCCTTGTGCCCGACTTTCCCCTAAGTGCCAGGTCGACCTTCTCCAGAGAGGTTATTATTGCTTCCTTTCCCGTTCTTGAAGCAAATTCAATTGCTGATTCTATTTTCGGCAGCATGCTTCCCTTTGCGAAGTGACCGGCATCGATCAACATTTTACCTTCTTCGACAGTAACTACCCTCAGTTCTCTTTGGTCTTTCTTTCCAAAGTTTATGTATGCGTGGTCGACACCAGTAAGAATTACTAAGGCATCGGCATCAATCAATTTCGCAAGCAGTGCGGATGCTCTATCTTTATCGATGACCGCCTCTACACCTTTTATCATTCCCCTCTCATCTCTAGCAACCGGAATTCCTCCACCGCCTGCCGCAACAACAATTGTCCCATCGTTGATCATCTCTCGTATCGGTTCAATCTCCAGCACATCAAGTGGTATCGGAGAGGGGACTACACGACGAAAACCCCTACCCGCATCTTCTTTCACAGTCCAGCCTTTGGTTCTTTCAAGTTCCTTAGCGGTCTTCTCATCATAGAACGGTCCGACCGGCTTTGAAGGGTGCAGGAATCCCTCGTCTTCCTTATCTACTACGATTTGAGTCAGAACGCACGCAATGTCTCTTCTTTTGCCTCGCTTCAGAAGCTCATTGTTCAGGGTCTGAGTAATCAAGTAGCCAATAGATCCCTGAGTCATTGCATCGTTTACATCGATCGGAAAAGGGGGGAATACGTCTTTTGACATATCCTGTTGAACCAACAAGTTGCCCACCTGCGGGCCGTTTCCGTGTGTGATTATCAGTTCATAACCTTCCTCTACAAGATCTGCGAGATAAGAGGTAGTTGAGAGGAGGTTCTTCTCCATAATTTCTGCAGTTGGTTTTTCGTTTGGTTTATTTAGAGCATTGCCACCTATTGCAACAACGATTCTCTTCATTTTTCCCCCTATAGCAGTGTGGCTATCATAACTGCCTTAATTGTGTGCTTTCTGTTCTCGGCTTCTTCAAAGACTCTTGAAATGGGACTCTCAAAGACATCTTCAGTCACTTCGTTTCCTTTGACTGCGGGGAGGCAGTGAAGGAAGATCGTCTCCGCCTTTCCAGTCTTTCTCATCATCTCGGCATTTACCTGATAGGGCTTCAAAAGGGCTATTCTTTCCTGCAGCTTTGCTTCTTCTCCCATAGATGCCCAAACATCGGTGTAAACCGCATCGGCATCCATCAGTGCCTTCTCCACGTCTTCAGTAACCTCAATTTTAGCTCCAGACTCTTTCGCAAGCTCCCTGCACTTATCAACTATCGCCGGGTCTGTGTGAAGGCTCTTTGGGCCGCATGCAACGAAATGCAAACCCATCTTCGCAGAACCTATCATAAGAGAGTTGGCCATGTTGTTTCTGGAATCGCCAACGAAGACGAGTTTTCGCCCCTTCAAAGTCCCGAGTGTCTCTTCAATCGTCATGAAATCGGCGAGAATCTGAGTTGGATGGTACAGATCTGTTAGGCCGTTGTACACGGGAACGCCTGACCACTGAGATAGCACTTCAACGGTTTCCTGTTTGAAGCCTCTGAAAGCTATCGCATCAAACATTCTTCCCAGGACTCGTGCGGTATCCTTAAGGTCTTCTTTCACTCCCAGATGAATGTCGTCTTTCGAAAGAAAGACAGCATGCCCACCTTCTTCTCCGAAGGAAGTCTCGAATGCAGTTCTTGTTCGTGTGGAGCGCTTTTCAAAGACAATTGCCAGAGTCTTCCCTGCAAATCTGACGGTTGGTGTTCCGGCTCTCTTCTCGACCTTAACCTGTCTGGCTACATCCAGAAGATAACGAATCTCGTCGCTTGTGAAATCAAGTAGCGTCAAAAAGCTTCTCCCTTTTAAGTTTACGCCCATCTTAACCCTCCTTGTTTTGGTTATCTCTAATATAATACATATATAAGTTCCGGCTTTCAATTGCGTTTATTGGCTCGAGGAAACGTGGATTAAACCATATCACAACAATGCGGTGTTATGCTTTTGTATGCTAAGGTATATTGCCCTAATTCGGAGGTGCCCGGTGTTCAAGGAGAAGTTGGAAAGTTCAGTAAAAAATGCAATTAGGGAGTTCGCCATTGAAGACGAGACGATTGACTTCAAGATCGAGATGCCTCCTGAGGGATTTGGGGATTTATCGACAAATGTTGCTTTCATGCTGTCAAAGACTCTCAAGAAAAGCCCAAGAGAAATTGCCACATTGATTTCTGAGAGTCTCAGCAAGGAGCTAGATTACAGCAGAGTTGAGGTAGCTGGTTCGGGGTTCATAAATGTTGATTTCTCTTCGAAATATGTTTCATCGGTCTTGGAGAACATTCTTCAAACTCCGGATTTCTGGAAAAAGACGGGCGAAACAAGCATTCAACTCGAATTCGCAAGTGCAAATCCAACCGGTCCCTTCACTGTTGGCCATGGTCGTCAGGCAGTATTCGGAGATGTTCTATATAGGGTCTTCTTTTCGAGAGGTTACAGGGTTCAAAGGGAAATGTACATCAACGATGCAGGTAGACAGATAGGGCTTCTCGGGCGCTCTCTTTGGGTAAGGTATAATCAACTCCTCGGTCTGGAAGAGGAGCTTCCTGAAGATGGCTACCAGGGAGGGTACCTAATTGACATTGCGCGAGATCTTGCAGGAGAAGTAGGTGAGCGCTTTAAAGGTGTCTGGAATGACGACTCTGAGAGTTACTTCAAGAAGTACGCTCTTGGGAAGATGCTTGAAGATATTCTTGGAACCTTGAGGACATTGAGAGTGGAATTTGACAACGTGTTTTTTGAGAGTTCGCTAATTGAAGACGGAACTGTGAAATCAGTCATTGAGATACTAGATCGAAAGGGGCTTACATATGAATCAGAAGGTGCGAAGTGGCTCAGAGTCTCAAGTTTTGTTGAAGATGACGATAAGGTTCTAGTCAGATCTAACGGGACAAACACGTACTTCATGACCGATATTGCATACCACTACAATAAGCATCAAAGGAATTTCGAGAAAGTTTTCGACATTTGGGGAGCGGATCACATGGGTCACATACCTAGAATGAAGGCCGCAATGAAAGCTCTCGGAATTGAAGACGATTTCCTCAATGTGATAATTCACCAGTATGTGAACCTGAAGAGAGAGGGCGAAGTTGTCAAGATGTCAACTAGAAGAGGTGAATTCACGACACTCGATGAACTTGTAGAAGCGGTCGGTGTCGATTCGACGAGGTATTTCTTTGCGATGTTTGATCCCGACACTCACATGCTGTTCGATATTGACCTGGCAAGACAGAAGTCCAATGACAACCCGGTATTCTATGTCCAGTACGCAAATGCAAGAATAAGCAACGTCTTCAGGACTGCACAGGAGAAGAGCGTAGCTGTCTCAGGCGATTCTCTAGAATTGCTTGACAGTCAGGATGACAGAAGAATTATAAAACTGCTGACCATCTTCCCTGAAATACTTGATTCAGTAGTTGCCGATTACAGGACGAATCGCCTGACTTCCTATCTAGAGGATATATCAAGAGCTTTTCACGCATACTACAACAAAAACATAATTGTCGATCCCGCGAATCCGGCTTTGTCGGGGGCTCGATTAGCTTTGTGCAAGGCGCTTCAGAATATTCTCAAAGGCGGGCTGGAGCTTCTTGGCGTTGAGGCTCCCGACAGCATGTGATGGAAGAACTGAGGATCGAAAAGCTTATCGCAGGTGGGTTCTCACTTGCCAGGACAAAAGACGGGAAGGTTGCCCTGCTTGATGCCGGTTATCCCGGAGAAGCTGTGCTTGCTAGCAGAAAGAAGGGAAAGAGCGATTTTCGCCTGATGAAAGTTGAGAAGATCATAACCCCTTCAAATTCAAGAAGAGAGAGACTCTGTAGAAGCTTTCCAATATGTGGGGGTTGTGATTGGCAGACTCTGGAATACCCGGAGCAGCTCTTATGGAAGAAGAAGATCATTGCGGAGCAGTTCGGCAGAGTTGGCAAGATCGATCTAGACGAGTTCGATATAGTCGCTTCACCAAAGGAGATCAATTACAGACTGAAAATGGAGTATGTTTGTTTTCAGGGAAAAAACGGACTCTCTCTTGGGCTTTACAGAAGAAAAAGCAAGTCACCGGTTAGCTGTCAAGGATGCGTATTGGGTCTTGAAGGTTTTGAAAAGGTGAGGGCCTTTATGGAAGGCATTTTGAGAAGAACCTCAGTCAGACCCTATAACCAGGCGAACGGCAAAGGCGAACTCAAGCACCTAATTCTCAGGGGTAATGGAAGCGGGATAATGGCAATACTGGTTACGAAGGGTGAGCATCTCCCTGATGAGAGCAGGTTGGTTCATGAGGTGAAGAATAGACTTGGAGAGGTAACTACTCTTGTACATCTCATGAACGCAAATGACAGGGTTGTTATGCGTGGGGTTTCGAGAACGCTTTTTGGAGAAGGTCTCCTCGAACAGGAGCTTTTTGGAAAGAGATTCGAGGTTCCTCCTGCTGCATTCTTTCAGAATAATCTCCAAATAACAGAGTCGATTATTAGGCACATATCTTGCGAACTTGGGTCATCTCAAGGCGATTCACTTCTTGATCTATACAGCGGGATAGGAACCTTCTCCATCACTATTGGCAGCCAGATGAAGAACGTCACATCCGTCGAATCAAATCCAATTTCAGTAAAGGCTCTCAAAGCTAATTCGAACATCAATGGAATGTTCGGCGCTGACCTGATTATGAGCGATACCATTGAATACTTGAAGTCGATCGAGACCCACTTCTCGACGATAATCCTTGATCCTCCTAGGTCCGGAGTCGGCGATGATATTGTGTTGCTCCAAAAGGTTAATCCTTCTACGATATTCTATGTTTCCTGTGATCCGGCTACTCTTGCGAGAGATGTTTCCAGGTTAGTAGAAGCAGGATTCAAAATCTCTTCGATAAAGGCCTTTGACATGTTTCCTCAAACGTGGCATGTGGAGACTGTTGTCCGTCTCGAGAAAGGCTAGCGGCTTGAGAAACCCGTTTTCTTGCAGTTGATAGCCGAAAGAGGAGACTTTTGAGGAAAAGAAAGACGAGTATACTTGCGGCGATTCTCACTGCCCTGGAAATGAGGCACACAAAAAAACAACCATCTAGTTCAATTGGATATGCTTACGAGAATCAAGGTTGGTAGATTTCGAAAAAGAGCATCGCATCTCCAACTCACATTTCGGTACTCGATAGATTTGCCAGTCGGATACTCGTTTCTTAGGGTACAATTATCGTTCCGTTCACCTATAATAGGCTGAGAGGTTCTCTGCTTGAAAGGAGATAAGAGATGAGTAAAAGGAGTGGGGGTTCTTCGAGCAGGAGTAGTGGTGGATCATCATCCAGCAGTAGAAGCAGTGGTGGAAGAAGCGGTGGCTCACTTAGCAGTAGTCGGAGTGGAGGTTCCACAAGAAGCAGTTCCAGTAGTAGCTCAGGAGGAAACACTCCCAGCAATACAACCAGCAAGAAGCCATCAACAGGGCTCGGCGGTTCTTCTGGAAAAAGGATATCTGCGTTTCCTTTCAGGGTTCCAACTTCAGGTGTAAGAAGATCTGTTTCAACTAGCTCAGGGTCTAGTGCGGCAGCCGGTTGTGCGGGGTGCGGGGGTTGTAGCGGTTTCGGATTCGGGGTAATTATAATCGCAGTTGTGTTAGTCATCCTTGTTTCTTCAGGCGTCTTCTCTTCGTGCGGAAGGACGAACACTAATGTGGAAATAACGAGATCAACTATTGCAAGAGAGCCTCTTCCAAAGGGCTCAGTAAATGAAACTCCATACTATACCGATGAGCTTGGCTGGATAAACAACCAAACGACCCTTCTTGACGGAATGAAGCATTTTTATCAGAAGACCGGAGTTCAACCCTATCTTTTCATTACAGATACTGTAAATGGATCGCACTTCCCCAGGGTTGAGGACCTAGCTGCTTTTGCTGAGAGCCTTTACGATGATCTTTTCACAGATGAGGCTCATTGTCTTCTAGTGTTTTTTGAATATGGTGATGCGTATATGGATCGGTATGTGTGCGGAAGTCAGGCCAAAACTGTAATCGACGATGGGGCTGCGGACATTCTGCTCGATTATATAGACAAGTACTATTACTACGAAGGACTTTCAGATGAGGAATTCTTCAGTAAAGCCTTTAGAGATGCGGCAGATCGAATAATGACTGTTACAAGGTCGCCATGGATTCCGGTGTTCATTATTATAGGAATAATTGCGCTCATCGTGTTGCTGCTTTTCTGGTGGAGCAACGTGAAGAAACAGAAGAATATCGAAGCGAAGCGAACTCAAGAGATTTTGAACACTCCTCTTGAGACATTTGGCGATAAGGAAGTCGATGATTTGGCCAAGAAGTATCAGGAAGATAAAGAAAGTTAGTGTTAGAACATCAGAAACAATAGCACGAGCCATAATGGCTTGATTACAGGAGGACAAAATGGGAATTCTCGACAGGTTCAACGACATTATTAAGTCAAATGTTAATGCTCTTCTCGACAAAATGGAGAATCCTTCGAAGATGATCGATCAGTATCTTCGAGAACTGACAGAAGATCTCGCGGAAGTGAAGCGAGGAACGGCTGGTGTAATTGCGGAAGAGACTAGAACAAAGCGCTTGGTTGACGAGAACATGGGAGAAGTCGCGAAATACTCGGATTTTGCTAAGAGAGCTTTACTAGCGAAAAACGATGAGGATGCCAAAGTCTTCATTGCCAAGAAGCAGGAACTGGAGAATGTCGGGGCGGGCCTGATGACTGCATATGCGTCGGCCCATGAAAACGCCGTGAAAATGCGGCAGCTTCACGACAAGCTGGTTTCGGATATCGAGTCTCTAAAATCGAAGCGAGCGATGATAAAGACGAAAGTAGCAGTCGCTAAGACACAGAAGAAGATCAATGAAGTCAGTTCTGCCGCAGGGAAAACCAAGGGCGTAGTGGACGCTGTGGGAAGAATGGAAGAAAAGGCTCAGAAGATGCTGGATGAAGCAAATGCCATGTCAGAACTCAATACTGAACCTATAGACAAAGCAAAATCACTCGAAGAAAAATACGCCGCCAAGAGTTCGTTCGCAGTTGATGAAGAGCTTGAACAGATGAAGAAGGAATTGGGACTTTAAAGTCTTGGCCTCTGTGCAAGGGATATGGCGGCGGCGAGAGTGTGTCATTTCTCTGAAGGTGTGGAGAAACTACTGGAGCTAACTAAGATTAGATTCATCAGTTGCTTGCATACGATGGTTCTGTTGTTCTCGTCTTTCATGAAGTGCTAGATGAGAGATGCAGCTCATGAATCTGCGCGATGAATAATGTTTTGAGAATCAGAGGCATAGAATATCCCGGGGCCGAACCCGGGACTTTTTTCAGAGTAAAGTCTGTGAGTGAAGCTTTCTTGATAAGAGACTGAAGTATGAATTCTCACGGGGTGTCCCGAAGTGACTGAGCTGATTCCCACTCTTCCGGCAGTTTGGCGAGACGCTTCCCCCGTACTGGTGGAGGGTTACTTCTAGGTGTATATCTGGAATAGGAGGATGTGTACTTCTAGCCGCCGCCCTTCATAGAAGTTTGTTCTCAAGAATATGGTACAGTAAACCGGAGGTTTCTATGATTGAGATTCCAGAGGTCGTGGTACTGGCAGATCAGATCAATTAGGGCATGGCTGGTAAGAGAATCAAAGGTATTAAGATCCCGCGAAGTCCTGGCAGGTTCTCTTTCTACCTTGGCGACCCCAACGATTACGATACTCTAATGCGCGATTCATACATCTGCGGGGGCAGGGCAATCGGTGGAATGGTTGAAATCATGGCTGACGACAAGCGGATTTTATTCTCCAATGGAGCCATTCCCAGGCTGTTTGATCGAAATGAAGAACCGAATCGGAAGTCACGACTAACAATTGAGTTCAGTGATGGTTCATTCTTGTGCGTAGGCATTCAGTTATACGGCGGACTGTGGTGTTTCAGCCAAGGAGGCTTTGACAACATCTACTATTCAGTTGCACAGGAAAAACCTTCTCCCCTGCACAGTGATTTCGATGAGAGCTACTATTTGAGACTCTTCGAGACTGAGAAGTCCGAGAAGCTCAGTCTAAAGGCATTTTTGGCAACCGAACAGCGAATACCGGGTCTTGGTAACGGCACTTTGCAGGATATCTTATGGACTGCGGAGCTTCATCCAAAGGCAAAGGTGGATTCGCTTTCTTCCGACGATAGGCAAAGGCTATTAAACTCCATAAAGAACGTGCTCAAGAACATGGCCGACAACGGTGGTAGGGAAACTGAAAGAGACCTGTTTGGAAAAGCTGGTGAATACACGACGAAAATC
Source organism: Mesotoga sp. B105.6.4 (assembly GCF_002896535.1). Classification (NCBI taxonomy): domain Bacteria; kingdom Thermotogati; phylum Thermotogota; class Thermotogae; order Kosmotogales; family Kosmotogaceae; genus Mesotoga; species Mesotoga sp. B105.6.4. Next base: position 33,453 of record NZ_JWIM01000004.1, read on the forward strand.
GGAAGAACTACCTATGGTGGGCCCTGCCCTAGATGCGGCAGAAACATTGAGAGACAAGATTATTTGGGGGCAAGATCTACTTCTGTCCTAAATGTCAAAGGATATAACGTGTATACCTCTCGTTGGCTAGAGAGATAACTCCTTTCAGTACACGGTTTGCATAGAATTCTCAAATCATGAGGTATACTTATAACGAAAGTAGTAAAGGCGAGGAGGGTTTCAGTTGAGAGATTTTTCTGAGATGCTTTCTTTGGCTAAAGCAAGGGGGCCACGAAAGGTAGTTCTTGTTGGTTCTGACGACCGCGAGGCCATCAGGGCTCTTAAACTTGCATCCGATGAAGGAATAGCGAAGCCTTTTCTGGTTGGAGAAAAAGAAAAGACTAGAGCTATTCTTAGTGAAGAGGGACTCTATGGTGAAGTAATCAATGCGTCAACTCCCGAAGAAGCTTGCGAGAAGGGTATTAGACTTGTGAGGTCAGGAGACGCCGACATTGTTATGAAAGGCCTTGTCAAGACATCGACACTGCTCAAGGCTGTTCTTAACAAGGATTGGGGTCTGAGATCGGGGAAAGTTCTGAGCCATGTTGCGGCTCTAGATGTCCCGGTACTTGATAGGGTGGTTTTTGTTACTGATGGCGGTATGGTGATCCGACCAGATTTGCCGACAAAAGTATCGATAATTGAGAACGCGGTCGCCTTTCTGAAGTCCATCGGGTACGAAAGACCAAGAGTGGCATTGGTTGCTGCTGTAGAAGTTGTAAATGAAGATATGCCGGAAACGCTTGATGCTGCGGTTATCTCGAAGATGTCTCAAAGAGGACAGCTCACCGGGTGCGATGTGGATGGACCTCTAGGAATGGATAACGCACTATCGATTATAGCAGCAGAGATTAAGAGGATATCTGGTCCAGTTGCAGGAAAGGCAGATCTGCTTGTTGTTCCGGATATCGTAAGCGGAAACATCTTGGGAAAATCGGCAGTATACCTTGCAGGCGGAACAATTGCGGGGCTGATTCTCGGAGCTGCGGCGCCCATCGTCATTGTTTCTAGAGCCGACTCCGCTCCTTCAAAACTTGCTTCGATAGCTTTGGCAAGTTACTCATTAGGAGATAATAATGAAAGTAGTGTTTGAAGATGAAGTTCTGGATCTTGAAGGCGGAATTTCAGTCAGAGAACTTCTTATCAGTCTGGACGTTGATTCCGATCGGTACATAGTATTGAAGGACAAAAAAATGGCTGATCTGGACAGTTTTCTTGATGACGGTTCAGAGGTCTTGATCATCAAAGCTGTCGTGGGTGGGTAGAGATTCAAGGAAGCTGCAGACAAAGTTATCAGGGATCTCAACACCTAGTTCAAGATTCTTTTTGTGCTCTCCATGGTAGTCGCTGCCGCCTGTGGCAAGTAGATCAAGTTCCTTCGAGATCTCAAGAAGATCATTCCTTGTCTCCATATCGTACGTCTTGTAAAACACCTCGATTCCTTTCAGACCGTAAGATTTCATTGTTCTTACCATCTCTATGGTCTGATCACGATCGAGCGTCATGGAAAGAGGGTGAGCCAGGACTGGAATGCCCTCGGCAGAAAGGATGAGTTCTATGGCGGCTTTAATCGATAGTTTTTCTTTCTCTACGTATGCTCTTCCCTCTCTCCCGATGAACCGAGAGAAAGCCTGTTCTATTGAATCAGCGTAACCCTTCTTGACAATCAGGCTTGCAATGTGAGGCCTTCCAAGACTCTCGCCCGGAAACGAGCTTTCCAGCTCTTCATCAGTTATATCGATTCCAAGTGAACGCAACTTATAGAGAATCCTTGTATTTCTTAGGTTCCTCTTTAGTCGTATCTGTTCAAGATGTTTTTCGATTGAGTCTTCTGTAGAAATCATTCCGTAACCCAATATATCCAGAGTCTCGTGAAAATCACAACCAATCTCCACTCCTTTTACGTAAGCAATACCCATCTTCGAAGAAAGCTCTGCAGCAGCTTTCTGACCGGAAAGCGTGTCGTGATCTGTGATAGAAAGAACAGATATAGCTTTTTCATGAGCCTTCTCAACTACTATCGTAACCGGGTCAGTTCCGTCCGAATGATCGGAATGACAGTGAAAATCAACTACCATTTGTCTACCGCCTTTTCTTGCAATGATGATATTATTCTACTAGAGGTGATCATAATAGAATACTACCTCGGCGAAGGGACGATTTTGAAGAAGCGCTACAGAGTGATCGAGCCATTGGGGAGGGGCGGGTTCGGGCTGACCTATTTGTGCTCGGATTTTCACATGGGAACTAAAGTGGCCGTGAAGGAGTTCTTTCCAAGAGGTGTTGAAAGAGAAAACAACAATGTAAAGCCAGTAGACAGTGATCTGAAGGATGTATATTATGAGAAACTTTCTTCTTTCTCAGAGGAGTTCACTATTCTGTCCAAAATCGAAGATGACAGGGTTGTGAAGGTTCTTGATCTTTTCACAGAAAACAACACCGCCTACTACGTTATGGAGTTCTTAAGCGGAAAGACCTTGAGAGATGCAGTAAGAGCAGATGGGGCAATGGAGGATTCGAGGGCTTATGAAGTAATCGATGAGATTCTGAAGGGAGTCGCATCTATTCACAATAGAGGCTATATTCACAGTGATCTAAAACCAACAAACGTGATGATGACGGACTACGGTAAAATCAAGGTGATGGATTTTGGTGCGGCCTGTCTGAAGGATGTCTACCTTATCAACTCTCTCTCGAAAGTGGTCTCCCTGAGTTATGCCTGTCCTGAGAAGTTCTTTTCGTCCTCGCGTCCCAGTTCTTCATGGGATGTCTATTCTGTAGGAGGGATTCTATACTTCCTTCTTTGTGGAAGAGATCCAGTTCCTTCGACAGATAGAATGAAAGGAATTCCGCTTGTATTTGATGAGTTCACAAGAAAAGCGAGGCGCATTCTAGACAAATCGATGTCTCTGGTTGCAGAGAAGAGATACTCAAACGCAAACGATTTCAGAAGAGCCTTGAAATCAAGGTTTCTTGGGTTTTAGCTTATCTTCTCGTGATGAGGTCGTAGATTTCCACCATCTCGCTCTTTAGATCTGTGAAGACGGATATTTCTTCTAGAAGCTTATGAAACATCCCTTCAACTCTTGACTGAGCACTTTCAATCGATTCAAACGAAAGAATGGTCAGTTTGTCTTGGATTCCGTCTTTTCCCGGAGTCTTTCCGAGTTCTCGCTCTGTGGAGGTTACGTCTTTTATGTCGTCCAAAAACTGAAATAGCTTACCGAATTTTAAGCCTAATCGATGCATCTCATTGAGCCTCTGTTCGCTCTCCACCACAAATGGAGCCGCGAAGCAGAAGCCGAAAAGGGCGCCGGTCTTTGCGGCATGAATTCTCTCCATCTGTTCTCTGGATCTTTCTTGGGGAAACACATCTTCAAATTCGCCTTCAACAACTTTCAGCGAAGTCTCATGCCATAGTTTGATCAAAGTCTGTTTGAAATCACAGTCGAGGTTCAGAGAAGAGAGGAGTCTTTGAGGTAACAACATAAGATAGTCCCCGGCAAGTATGGCTTTGCACTCGCCGAACTTCACATGACTAGAAGGCTGACCACGCCTAATACTGTCGTTGTCTATTTCAGGTAAGTCGTCGTGGATGAGGCTTCCGCTGTGGAAGAGTTCGACAGCCATGCCGGCAGTCATGGAGTTTTCATCTCCAAAAGCCGTAACCTTTGAGAGCTCCCAGATAAGATATGCTCTAAGTCTCTTTCCCCCTGATAGGGGAGTGTAAGAAACGACCTCTTTCAAGGGTCCGGCGACCGGCAACCCATCTAGAAACTGTTCAAGTCTTCGATTGAAGAATGGTATGAACTCAGCTAGTCTCATTATCCTGGTCTCTTCTGAAGTGTTTTTTCAGTTCTTCGATGTCAAGGTTCTCAACGAATTTCTTGAAGCTATCATTGTCTTCTTCTTGACCCTGGTGAAGAGCATCGGCCTGAAGACTGCTCAAATCAATAGAGCTTTCCATGAAAACGGCATCTTCCACGAATATCGGAAAACCTTTCTTCACTGCAAGCACCAAACAGTCTGAAGGACGCGCATCAATAACATGCAGCTGACCGTTTCTGTCCTGTAAGTGCAAGGAAGCGTAGTATATGTTGTCTTTCACCTGGCCGATAACCGCCTTTTCGAAAGTCCCGCCAAGCTGTAAGACTGTATTCAAGAACAGATCGTACGTCAACGGTCTGGGAAAGTCCTTTCCACTCACTGCAAGGGCAAGAGCCTCAGCTTCAAACGGACCTATCCATATTCCAAAGCCTTTGTTTGTCTTTTCGACTTCTAGTATGACTACCGGAGAATTGCTCTGATCAAGAGCCAGACCTCTGAGTCTTACCTGTAACATAAAACCCACCTCAATTTCTAAGTGATTCCAGTGACCCCTTAATTATATTATAGACTGCTTCACTGAACTCTTCCTCGGATTCGAAATCTTCGGGCAAGACCGGTTTACATATCGAAAGAGATATCCTTGACGGAGTTATTAGGAAGCTATTCTTCTTAAGGAGATTTCGTGTTCCGTCCAGGGCAACAGGCAGAACCCTTATTCCAAGCTTAAAGGGTATTGAAAGACTTCCCTCTTTGAATTCCCCAATCTCACCGCCGGTGCTCCGCGTTCCTTCTGGAAAGAGCAGAATCGTTCCGTCTTCTTTCAGTATCCGGAATATTTTTCTCATTGCTCCTGCGGTCTGCGATTTGTTTCCCCTTTCGATGTACACTCCGTCGAGAGCGCTAACAAACCAATTGATTCCCGGAATCTTCGATAATTCCTTCTTCGCAATAAAAGAGATTTCTGCGTACACATAGCCGGGAATCAGAGGAATGTCGAATGCGCTCTGATGATTTGCGACTATCACCATAGAGCCTGTCTGCGGCACGTTTTCTTTGCCTACTACCTTAACTTTTGAACCTGAAAGAATAAAGGCCGCACGGCCAAACCTCGACACTTCGCGGGATATGAATGTCTTCCGCTCTTTCTTCCCCTTGAGCTTACCTATGAGATTTCCGATTAGAATAATGATTCCCCCGTAAACGTAGATGTAAAGAACCCCGATTACGGCTATCCAGATCGTAACGAGCAGACTAAGAATCTTCTTGAGGAACCCCAATGACTCCTACCTCCAATACCTCTCCATTCTTCAACCTGTACATTCTCGACTTGTCAAGTGCTATTGCACCTAAGTCTTCGAAGTCAAGACCGGCCTCAACCCTGTTGATATCAAATAATCTCGCTTTGGTAGCTGGATTTGAAGGAACAAACACAGTACAACAATCTTCATACGGCAGTATCGATGTATCGAATGTGCCAATTCTCTTCGCCAGTTCTATCGTCTCGATTTTATCGTAAGTAACGAGCGGTCTGAGTACGATCAGACCTGTCTGTTCTTCTATGACCCTAAGGTTTTCCAGAGTCTGGCTGGCAACCTGCCCAAGGTTCTCTCCTGTTACGATAGCAACTATCCCATTATTCTCGGCAATCTTGCTGGCGATTCTCATCATGAGCCTTCTCTGGCATAGAAGGCTGTATCTCTCTTCAACGTGCTTATGGATAGCAATTTGAGCTTCGGTGAAGTGAACGGAATACATTCTGAACTCCCTGCCCCCGTTGTACAGAGAAAGCGTTCTTGCAAGAGAGAGAACTTTGTCAAAAGATTTCTCTCCCGTGTAAGGTGGACTGGAGAAGTGAATGGCATCTAGATCCAACCCCCTTTTCTGAGCGAGCCACCCTGCCACAGGACTGTCTATACCTCCAGAAAGCATAAGCATTGCTCTGCCACTTACTCCAACCGGGAGACCTCCGCTCGCGGTTGTCTTTCCGCAAGAAACGAGAACTCCCTCATCTCTTATCTCGATCTCGATTTTGAAATCGGGGTTGTGAAGATCAACAGATGTCTCAGGGATTTTCTCAAGAATCCGCTCACCTACTAAAGGGTTCAGTTCAATGCTCTTAAGCGGGAATCTCTTGTCCAGCCTCCTTGTTTCAACCTTGAAGGTTCTTCTTCCTCTCATAATCTCTTCATGAGCGAGGTCAACGGAAGTTCGATAGATGTCCTCCAGATCATATGAAGTCCATGTGCCGACACTGAAGTTCTGAATTCCGAATGTTCTTGACGCAACTTCTGTAGCAGCTTTGAGTCTCTCGGAGGGTACCGAAACAATGATTCGCCCTCTGATTCTTTCTACTGTGGAGCTTCCAAGCTGTCTCTTAATGTTGTTCACCAGGGTTTTCTCAAACAACTTCCTATTTCCTTGCTTAAGGGCGATTTCTCCATATCTAACCACTAGAAATTTATCCATCAAACTTCCTCCGGCATCTTTTGATCATGTAGTTATATAATATTCCTATCATACAATCTTCTTTGGGAGGTGTACCTTTACATGAAGAAACTGCTTACAGTTGTATTTTTGATCGTGTGTTCAGTCATGATCCTCGCTTCTGATTATGAGACTCTGTATTCTGAATTCGTTGGAATAAGAGCTTTAGAGAATGTAGAGATGATGTCAGCGTTCATAGGAAAGCTTGAGTTGGAGGACATGGGAAACATAGAGATTCTTACTTTGCTAGCTGATTCGCACAGAGAATACGCGAACTGGATCGAAGACAAGAAATCGAGAGAGACTCATTATAAGAAGGCAAGAGAGCTTGCCGAGAAGGCTATAGAGATGGATGCCTCTTACGGAATGGCATATTACGTGAAAGGGGCGGCAATCGGTCAGCTGGCACAAATGGCAGGCATAATCCAGTCGATGTTCCTGATATCTGACTTCGACAAGAGTATTGACAAAGCTATGGAACTGATGCCCGACAGCCCGTTTCCGTTTATTGCTAAAGGCATGAGAGATAGGGATACTCCCTGGCCATACCGAAATTACGGAAAGTCGGAAGAACGATTCCTGAAGGCCATTGAAAATGATCCTGAATACATCAACAGCTACTACGAGCTGGCCGTTCTGTATGAAGTATGGAAAAAGAAAGATCTGGCGGCGCAGTACTACAAAAGGGTTGTTGAGTTGGATCTGCAACCGGCTTTTGTTGCTCAAGGACAGGAGTCGAAGGAAAAGGCCCAGAAGTGGCTTGAAGATAACGGTTACTGATGCTTTATAGGATACTTTTCTCGCTTGTTCCGCTTTTCCTGATGCCATTTCTCAATTACCAATTCTTAGACTCGGTGATAGCCGTGTTAGTAATCCTTCCGGGAATGATTCTCGGAAACAAGACGGATCGAGTGGCTAGAATACAGAATCTCACGATGATTCTTTTCTATGTGGTTCTCATATTCGGCTACTTTCATGATACAACCGGCACAATCTACAGAACCGAGGTCATGATTCTGGTTGCGGCTCAAGGTGTGTCTGGCTTTTACGGCTTACTTCACCAGAAAAGACTGCTGGCAGTGGTCTTCTCGCTGGGATACTGGATTCTGGTAGGAGTTGCTATGGGAAGAATAGCTTATTTTCGGCTGGGAAATAGTGGAATCGTTCTTACGGTAGTACTAATGCTGCTAGTTGCTGCGCAGGATGTCAGAAGGATTTTCAAACCTTTGGCTAAGAACCCTTTTATGCACGGTGGTGAAGACAGTAATGAGTAGTGCAGGTAAAGTAAGAATCGGAATCGTGCAGTTTAGAGCGTATAACGATGAACCTGGAGAAAACCTTGAGAGAGCGACTAACTACATAGAGAATCTAGTAGAAGAAGAAGTGGATCTAGTGCTCCTTCCCGAGATGTTCAATAGTGGATACGGAACGGACGAGACCACAGTGAACAACGCGATTGAGATGCAAGAAGAAACCGTGGAAGTTCTGTCTGCACTTGCGGATTATAACGATATCGCCATAGTAGGTGGGATGGTCAACAGAAAGGATGGGGCCGTTTTCAATTCCACTGTGATAATGTTTCCGTACCTCGAACCAATCTACTACAACAAGACTCATCTCTTTCGAGACGAGAAAAAGGTCTTCACTCCTGGAAGCGAATTCAGGTCATTCGAGTATTCAGGAGTCAGTTTCGGAGTGCTGATGTGCTACGAAGTAGGATTCCCCGAAATCTCAAGAAAACTCTGTCTGAATGGAGCAGAGATTCTATTGATTCCCTTCGCTTTTGGGAGAGAGAGAAGAACGATTTTCGATGTTGCAACGAGAGCTCGTGCGATAGAAAACGCATGTTTTGTCGTTGCTGCAAGCCAATGTGGAGTCGGTAGATCAATTAGCTTCGTCGGAGAGAGCAGAATTGTGTCTCCCTCAGGCGAAATTCTTGTAGATTGCGGTGGTGCAGAAGGCTTCGCTTCTACCGATATTGATACCAAGCTTGTGAAGAAGTACCGGTACAGTGAAACCCGCGATTCACACGGGTATTTTTCTAACTTCAGGAATGACCTTTATCGTTGAAACCCGGTTGACAGGTTCATTCGCATGGGATACAATAAATACCGTCAGTGGGCCGTTAGCTCAGCAGGCAGAGCGATTGATTCTTAATCAATAGGTTGCAGGTTCGATCCCTGCACGGCTCACCAGAAAGTAGTATTAAGTGGAGATCTTCTCCCACCCCCGCCCAAAGGTTGAGGGGTCAATAGCTTGAAAACTGGTTATTGACATGGCGGGTTGTTCCGCCAATTTTTTTATGAGAGGTGATGTAGTATCGTAAGAGGTGATTCAACACCGAAAAACAACGAAATAATGACGAAGACTGTTAGACTCGTTGACATTGACGGAGAACAGCTTGGAGTAGTACAGACAACGGAGGCATTGAGAATCGCAAGAGAAAAAGGACTCGATCTGGTTCTTGTTGCTCCATCAGCAAATCCTCCTGTAGCAAGAATTATGGACTACGGTAAGTATAAATACGAAAAGGACAAGCGCAAGAAGGAAGCAAAGAAGAAGACGAAACAGTCTCAACTCAAAGAAATGAAATTCAGGATCAGGATCGATGAGCACGATTTCCAGACGAAGACGAACAGGATCAAAGAGTTTCTTGAAAAGGGAAGCAAGGTTAGGGTGGTCATAATGTTCAGAGGAAGGGAGATCGTCTTTTCAGATAAAGGGAGAGAGATTCTCGAAAGAGTTGCAGACCAGCTTCAACTAATTTCCGATATCGACCGTCCTCCAAAGTTGGAGGGAAGAGATATGTGGATGATTCTTAAGCCAAAGGCAGCTCCTCAAGGAGGTAAAGATAATGGGCAACAAAGTAAAGATGAAGACTCATAAGGCAAGTGCGAAAAGATATAAGGTAACCGGTAGTGGAAAGATAATGAGAAACCAGTCTGGAACTGGTCATAATACCGGTAAGAAGAGCGAAAGCAGCCGCCGAGAGGCCCGAAAATGGAAATTGGTTGAAGGCGGATACGAGAAGAAAGTAAAGAAAAGCCTGGGCATTTGACCCTTCTGAGAGGTGAGATTTAGATGCGAGTAAAAGGTGGAGTGAACTCCAAAAAGAAAAAGCTGAAATACTTGAAGGCCGCGAAAGGCTATAGAGGTGCGTTGAGTAGAAGATACAGACTTGCAAAGCAGTATTACATAAGATCGGGAGTCTACGCATATGCTGGAAGGAAGATCAGAAAGAGAGATTTCCGAAAGCTATGGATAACCAGGATAAATGCTGGTGCTAGAATTGCCGGTACGAAGTACAACGATCTCATTCACGGTTTGAAATTGGCCGGTGTGAACATCAACAGAAAGATGCTTGCTGACCTTGCAGTTAATGACTTCAATACGTTTAGGGAGTATTGCGAGATTGCCAAATCGGCACTGAACGGAAATTAAAAGGGGCTTAGGCCCTTTTTTTTTGAGAGGGGATGAGACAATGGAATACTCTGCTAAGAGAATAGGGAAGATGGCCTTCTACGCGAAGACTCCTTCTGGCCATGACATACATATGGATGCAAAGGAAAGTTCCGGAGGCGATGGATCGGCACCGACTCCAATGGAGACGGTAATAGCTGCCTTGATGGGTTGCACTTCAATGGATGTTGTTTCGATTCTTTCCAAGATGAAGGTTACAGATTACGAGTACTGGATTTCTGCAAACTATGAGTATGCGAAGGAACATCCGAAGGTTTTCACGAGTATCGAACTCGTGTATCACTTTTCGGGCAAAGATCTGCCGAAGGATAAGATTGAAAAGGCAGTTGTCCTTTCTCAGGAAAGATATTGCTCCGTCTCGGCAATGCTAAATAAGACAGCGAAAATGTCAATGAAGATTGACTATGAAGGTGAAGAGAAGTGAATCCACAAGAGATGGCTGAGAGGATGGAAAGCATAAGAGAAAACGTTAAGTCAATAAAGAACAAAATACTAGTGATGTCAGGTAAAGGCGGAGTCGGCAAGTCGACGGTCGCGGTTAATCTGGCGCTGGCTCTTGCGGATGAAGGCTTCAAGACGGGTCTGATGGATATTGATCTTCATGGACCAAACGTTGCCAGGATGGTAGGTCTGAAAAAGCAGCCCGAAGTCGTAGAAGGACAGATTTTTCCTCCCGAAGTTCTACCAAATCTTAAGGTAATAAGCATTTCAAGTTTCGTTGAAGAAGATGCTCCGGTTATTTGGCGTGGTCCAATGAAGACAACGGCGATCTATCAGTTTCTTGGTGATGTTGCGTGGGGAGAGCTCGACTTCCTCGTAATTGACTCTCCTCCAGGTACCGGCGACGAGCCTTTGACAGTTCTTCAGACTCTTCCTGATATAATGGCGCTTATAGTTACTACACCTCAAGCCGTTGCAGTTCAGGATGTGAAGAGAGCGATCAATCTGGTAGAGACAATGCACAGGAACCCACTGGGAATTGTGGAAAACATGTCATATATGAGATGCCCGCACTGTGGAGAAATCACGAAGTTATTTGGAGAAGGTGGAGGTAAGAATCTCGAGACCCTCTTCAGCATCCCCCTTTTAGGGTCGCTCCCCTTCGATCCTACGCTAGTAGGTTTTTCGGACAACGGCAAAAGCATCGTTACTCACATGAGAGGGTCTGAACTTGAAGTCGCATACCGCTCAACGGTGAAAGAGATCGTTAAGAGGGTGAATATCTAGTGGGAAAGTTCAAGAGTATAACGCTTGAATGGAAAGAAGATCGACTGATACTAATAGACCAAAGAAAACTACCTTCAGTTGAAAAGTATGTTGAATGCCAGACCCACGAAGACGTGTATCATGCGATAAGGGATATGGTTATCCGAGGAGCCCCTGCGATAGGAGCAAGCGCGGCATTTGGTTATCTCCTTGGTGCTAAAGAGGTTCTGGCAAGCTCTAAGGAAGTGTTCTTCGACCATATGGATTTGGTGAAGAGAAGGCTCTCAGAAAGCAGACCTACGGCCGTAAATCTTTTCTGGGCTCTCAACAGAATGGAAAAGACACTCAACACCCTTCGTGAATTAGATAGAAAAAGGTTAGTAGAGAGTCTTGAGAGCGAAGCGCTTGCTATTGCAGAGGAAGATATTGAGATCAATATGACGATTGGGAAAAACGGTGCAACTGTTGTGAGAGACGGTGACGGAGTACTTACTCACTGCAACGCAGGAGCACTCGCGACTGTGGATTATGGAACGGCACTAGGTGTGATGAGGGCGGCCGTGGAGCAAGGTAAAAAGATATCGGTTTATGCCGATGAGACTCGACCGTATCTCCAAGGGGCTAGGCTGACGGCTTGGGAGCTTATGAAATCAGGAATCGATGTTACTCTTATCTGCGACAATATGGCAGGATGGGTTATGAAGAAGGGGTTAGTCGATCTAGTGTTGGTCGGGGCAGATAGGATCGCTGCTAACGGTGATACGGCAAACAAGATCGGAACCTATTCGGTTGCCATTCTTGCTCAAAAACACGGGATTCCCTTCTACATTGTTGCTCCGCTGAGCACAGTGGATCTTCTGACCAAAAGTGGTGATGGGATTCCGATTGAGGAGAGAAGCCATCTTGAGATAACGCAAATTGGGGATTATCAGATAGCCCCCGAGGGTGTCAAGTGTTTCAACCCTGCATTTGATATTACTCCATCAAGCCTTATAACCGGGATAATTACTGAAAAAGGAATTGCTCGTGCACCATACGATGTTTCGTTGAAGAAAATGTTTGAATAGAATCGTTAGGAGGTTTTTTGCATGTGGGAATCTTTGGAGAGAACCGATAGACAAGTATTCGATATTATGGTCAAAGAGCTTGATAGACAAAGAAATGGGCTCGAACTGATCGCTTCTGAGAATTTCGTCTCTAAAGCCGTCATGGAGGCGATGGGATCAGTGATGACAAACAAATATGCGGAAGGTTACCCGTCCAAAAGATACTACGGAGGCTGTGTTTTTGTCGACGAGGTCGAGGAGCTTGCACGAGAGAGAGCCAAAAAGCTCTTCGATGCCGGGTTTTCAAACGTTCAGCCTCACTCGGGCTCCCAGGCAAACATGGCTGCCTATCTGGCTATTGCCAAACCGGGCGATACTATAATGGGAATGTCTCTTAGTCACGGGGGCCACCTCACCCACGGATCACCGGTAAACTTTTCTGGAAAGCTTTTCAACGTTGTCGCTTATGGAGTTGATGAGGAGAGTGAGGTAATCGATTACAAAGAAGTCAGAAGGATTGCCCTCGAGTCGAAGCCTTCAGTAATTGTGGCTGGCGGGAGTGCTTATTCTAGAATAATCGATTTCAAGAAGTTCAGGGAGATCGCCGATGAAGTCGGTGCAGTGTTGATGGTTGACATGGCGCATTTTGCCGGCTTGGTGGCGGCAGGAATTCATCCCAACCCGCTTGATTTCGCCCATATAGTAACCACTACTACTCACAAGACATTGAGAGGACCTCGGGGTGGAATGATACTTACCAATAGTGAAGAAATCGCCAAAGCGGTTGACAAGATGGTGTTCCCGGGAACTCAGGGCGGTCCGCTGATGCACGTAATCGCCTCGAAAGCAGTATCATTTGGAGAGGCTCTCAGAGATGAATTCAAAGTCTATCAGCAGAGTATTGTCGAGAATACTCGTTATTTGGCGAAGTCTCTTGAAGAGAAAGGTCTAAGGATAGTCTCGGGAGGAACGGATACACATCTCTTCCTGGTAGATTTGACTCCAATAAATGTCACCGGTAAGTCTGCCGAGAAAGCACTTGAAAAGGCTGATATTACGGTTAATAAGAACACAATACCTAGGGAGACAAGATCTCCTTTCGTAACCAGTGGCATAAGAATTGGAACCCCTGCGGTTACTACAAGGGGAATGACTGAGAAGGAAATGCCAATTATTGCGGACTTGATAATCAGAGTCCTTAAGAGCATAGAAGGAGATAAGGGAGAGATATCTCAGACAAAGGTGAGAGAGATAAGTGAAGAGGTCAAGGCTTTGGCTGAGAAATTCCCGCTCTACCCGGATCTGGTTCACAGGAGTGATGCAGGTGTTTGATCAGCTCACGATAGTTAACCATCCGCTCATTCAGCACAAGCTAGGAATAATGAGAGATGATCAAACCGGTCCAAAGGAGTTTAGGGAACTCCTGAAAGAAATCACTCTGTTACTTACTTATGAGGCTACAAGGCATATTCCAACTTTTGAGAAAGAGATAACTACTCCACTCGTGAAGATGATCGGTCAAAGTATCGAAGATAAGAAGGTGACTGTTGTTCCGATTCTTAGAGCTGGATTGGGCATGGTTGAGGGCGTTCTCTCCCTAATGCCTAACGCATCAGTCGGTTATATTGGCATATACAGAGATCCCGACACGATTCAACCCGTTGAGTATTACTCAAAACTGCCAAAGATCGACGAAACGACTCAGATATTTGTGCTGGATCCAATGCTGGCAACGGGTGTTTCGTCATCGTGGGCCCTTAAACTGGTCAAGAAAGCAGGAGGGAAACAGATCTCTTTGATGTGTTTGATTGCAGCTCCCGAAGGAGTTAGTTTCATACAGAAGAATCATCCGGATGTAAAGGTCTTTACCGCAGCTCTTGATGAAAAACTGAATGATCATGCCTATATCATTCCTGGATTAGGAGATGCAGGTGACAGACTCTACAGAACGAAGTAGGGCACGGGCTCTTGTTGTCGGCGGATATCTAGAGGATATTGAGGTCTCAGGCAGTGGCCACAATGCTAGAATAATCCAGGCTACTGGAGGATCGGGCTTCAATGTGGCAAACTGCCTTTCCTTGTTTGGTGTTGATGTCCTTTTTCTGAGCTGTTTTGGCCCTGGTGAATCGAGCCAGTGGGAGTTCAAGTCTATCCCAATTAGATCAGAATGTTCAAGTGGAAAGTTTCTTTTTAGGAAGAATGAAGTTCTCGCCGTGGAAAAGCCGTCGATAGTCGGTATTGAAGAAGAGCTGATCGGCATTTTGCTAAGAGAGGAGTTTGATCTCATTTACAGTACTCTAGAGATAGGCCAGTCGGCTGCTGCGACGGTGAGCGCCATTAAGTCACGTTTGAAGGTGCTCGATCCTTCTCCTGGGCACGAATATAGGGGGAACGGGGGACTTTCGTTGTACGATCTTATTCTCGCCAATGATTATATGGCCTTTGACAAGAAAGACAGGAGAGTGATTACTAAGGCATCGTCAAAAGGAGCCTCTTACGGGGGACATGATTACAAACCCCGTAGAATCGGTGAGAATCGTTTCGGCAGCGGAGATTTGTTTGGAGCGATCTTGTCGATTATGATTCTTGCAGGAAGGACCATCGATGGCGCCATAAGAGAGGCCGTTGAGATCAGCAGCGAGTTCTGCTATCAGGAACGATCGCTAGAGCAGTTCGTGCTTCATAAGAGAGCTGTCATTGATAACTCTATAAGGGGTTGAGCATATGTCTGGGAAACTAACAGTTGTTGCGGGACCAATGTATTCCGGGAAGACTTCGACACTTCTATCCATGATAGAGATATATACACTTGGAAGAAAGAGAATAAAGGTTTTCAAGCCGATAATTGATAACAGATACTCTTCCAATCATGTGGTTAGTCACTCGGGACAGAAGGCAGAGGCCATTAACGTGGAAGACTCTTCAAAAATCCGAGAAATCGTTTCACTGGAAAAGGAGAAGCTCGACGCGATTTTCATAGATGAGACTAACTTTTTCGATCAAAGTCTGCTAGAGGTAGTGGAAGAGATAGTATTTAGCGGGATTGATGTCTTCTGTGTGGGGTTAGATCTCAGTTTCAAACACAGGCCTTTTACCGTCACTGCAAGTTTGATGGCGGCTGCAGATGAAGTCGTCAAAAAGAAGGCCGTATGCCACAGGTGTGGGGAGTACAATGCAACCGTTACGCACAGGATTTCGGGTTCGATAGATAGTGAGATAGATGTGGGTGGAATGGAGAAATATATAGCCGTCTGCAGGGATTGTTACAGAGAACTTAATTCATCTGACTAGATAGCACGCGCCGCTTCGATGTCATAATCTTCTTTAGAAGAATGTTTAGCCTCTTCGCCATTTGGTGGTTGATAGCATTGCTTAAGAAATTATTCGCAAGCACATAGGTGAATTAAGTATATTGATATTAGAGTGGTAATTGAAAATTAATATAAGTAGATGATAATCGCGGTTGTTGTTCAGATAAGTTCAACATTCTTGCGCCGGTCCATTGTATACTTTTCAGGCTGCGGAGGTGTTTAGATGTTTGAGAATCTCCAGGACAAACTCGGCAGAGCATTTAAGCTGCTGAGTGGAAAAGGAAGGATCTCGGAAAAGAATATAGAAGACGCCGTTAAGCAAGTTAAGCTATCGCTCCTAGAAGCCGATGTCAACTACAAGGTTGTCAAAGAGTTTATAGGAGGGGTAACAGAAAAGGCTCTTGGTGAAGAGGTGCTGAAATCTTTCACACCGGATCAACAGTTCATAAAGATCGTTAGGGATGAGCTGATCAAGATGCTTGGTGAGAAGTCGGTTCCGTTGAGACTTTCTAGTCAGCCTGCCATAATCATGTTGGTAGGTCTTCAGGGCAGCGGGAAGACGACGACTACTGCCAAGCTCGGTGCTCTACTGAGAAAGGAAGGCAAGAAACCTCTCCTTGTTGCAGCAGATGTTTACAGACCGGCTGCTATTGATCAACTTATTCAGCTCGGAAAGCAGATAGATTTGCCCGTTTTCACCGGCGAAAGAAAGAATCCGGTGAGAATTGCTAAGGAAGCGGTTCAGCAGGCAGTAAAGAATATTAACGATGTGATAATTCTAGATACGGCCGGGCGGCTTCATATAGATGAAACAATGATGAGTGAACTCAGAGAGATCGTTGCCACGGTCAAGCCCGACGAGATCCTAATGGTTGTTGACGCGATGACTGGTCAGGATGCAGTGAATTCTGCAAAGGCATTTAATGAAGCGCTTGAGCTGTCGGGGTTCGTTGTGACGAAGCTAGATGGAGATGCCAGAGGCGGAGTGATTCTATCGATACGGCATGTGACGGGCAGACCGGTCAAGTTCATAGGGATTTCCGAGAAGCCCGATGGGATTGAGACTTTCTATCCAGACAGAGTGACCGGTCGAATACTTGGCATGGGAGACGTACTATCACTAATAGATAAACTGCAGTTGAACATAGACGAGGAAAAGGCAAAAGAGATGGAAGAGAAGTTTCTCAAGAACAAGTTCGATCTTGAGGACTTTCTAAACCAGCTTAAGGAAGTGAAGAAGCTGGGTTCCATAGCAGACATCATGGAAATGATTCCCGGAGCACCCAAAGATGTGGATCTTGCGGGAAGCGAGAAAAGCATGAAGCGAACGGAAGCGATTATAAGCTCAATGACCTCGAAAGAGAGGAGAAACCCCAAGCTTCTGAACTACTCAAGAAAACAAAGGGTTGCAAGAGGCAGCGGTACGACTATCCAGGATGTGAACAAGCTCTTGAAGTCATATGATCAGATGAGAAGCATGATGAAGCAGTTCGGAAAGAAGGGAAAGCTGTTCAAAAGTATGAAAGGATTTCCATTTTAGATAGTAAAGAATCAGGAGGTGTACGCAAAGAATGGTAAGAATAAGGCTAACAAGAATGGGTAGAAGAAACAGGCCTTTTTACAGGCTTGTCGTGGTAGATTCTCAGAAACGTAGAGACGGAGCATATATTGACTCTCTAGGTTTCTATGATCCCATCAGGGATCCGGGAATCATGAGTGTTGATGTCGACAAGGCCGTAGAATGGATTATGAAGGGTGCGCAGCCAACGGAAACCGCGAGATCTATTCTCGCAAAGTTTGGAGTTATGAAGAAGGTTCATGAACTCAAATTCGTAAAAGAGTCAGGAGAGAAAACGGAGTAATGAAGGAAGTGCTTGAACATATTCTGAAGGGAATAGTTAGAAACCCTGATCAGATTGCAGTAGATCAGACAACTGACGAAAACGGAAACACGGTCTTTGAAATAAGTGCTGCAGAAGAAGATGTCGGCCAGATAATCGGGAAAGATGGCAGAACCATAAAGTCAGTGAATGTTCTTCTCAATGCTCTCGCAGGCTCGTCGAAGGAGAGTTTCATCCTAAAGGTGGTTCGATGAGCGATTTGAGAGGTGGCCTTTCTGAGGACATGATCCCTGTGGGAAGGATAGTCAAGCCACACGGTCTTCGGGGCGAGATGAAGGCCAAGATTTCTCTAGAAGACGAAGAAGTGTTCAGAGGTATCGAGGATGTCTCACTGTACAACGAGAAAACGGGATCTCTCCTTAGAGTATCTCTAGACGGAGTCAGGAAAGCACCAAAGGGATGGATTGTCCACTTTGACGGTGTTGACTCGATGGTTCAGGCAGAGAGGTTTGTGGGCTTCCACATATATATTGAAAGGCAGGCCTTGCCTGAACTTGGAGAGGGAGAGTATTACTACTTCCAGATTCTTGGTTGCAGTGTCTACGATGAAAAAGGTCGACTTATTGGTATGGTGAACGACATCATCGACACCGGCGCAAACGATGTTATGGTTGTTGTTCGAGATCAGAAGGACTTAACCGTGAAGGAAGAGCTGATACCTCTAATAAAGGATTACATTGTCGAGTTGAATCTAGATGGGAAGGCTATAGTAGCGAAGACTATGGAATTTGAAGAGGTTAAGTCTGGATGAGAATCGACGTCTTGACGATCTTTCCACGGCTCTTTGAAACGGTTTTCAGCTGGGGAGTCATATCTCGAGCAATAGAAAGAGAGATTATATTCTTTAGAGCCGTCGATATAAGAGATTTCACGGAGGATCGTCACAGGACCACCGACGACTACCCTTTTGGAGGGGGAAGCGGTCTAGTAATGAAGGCCGAACCAATTCTGAAGGCAGTTGAGAGTCTGTCCGACGAAGGAACCAAACCCTACGTAATCTATGCATCTCCTCAGGGTAAGGCCTTTGACAATAACAAGGCTCAGGAACTAAGTAGGTTAGAAAGTATTGCCTTCATCTGTGGTCGATATGAGGGAATAGACGAAAGAGTTATGAATGTAGTTGACGAAGAGCTTTCGGTGGGAGACTTCGTACTTAGCGGTGGAGAAGTTCCTGCAATGCTCATGATAGAGGCTATCTCAAGATTTGTGCCCGGTGTGGTGGGGGATATGGAGTCGGTGATAAACGATTCATTCTTCTCTGAACTCCTTGATCATCCTCATTACACAAGACCGAGAGAACTGAACGGTATGAAGGTGCCCGACGAGCTCCTTAGCGGGAATCATGAGATGATAGAGATTTACAGAAGGATCGAGAGTTTGAAGAGGACTATGGAGAGAAGACCGGATGTCTTTTTGAAGCATGATTTCGATTTGACGGATAAGAAGGCCTTGCTTGCGCTCTTCAAGGAGCTGAAAAGAGATGCTGAATAACATATACCTTGCTCTAATTCACTACCCAGTTTTGGGTAGGCATGGAAATATCGTTTCCAGCGCGGTTACTAATCTCGATGTGCACGATATTGCCCGAACATGCAGAACGTACAACATCAAGGGCTACTTCGTAGTGAGCAATCTTCCCGCGCAGAGAGAAATAGTAGATAATGTTCTTAATTACTGGCTTGAGGAGTTCGGAAGAGAGTACAATCCTAGTAGAAGTGAGGCCCTTACTGTTGTTAAGAGGGCGTCGTACATCGAAGACGTTATTGAAGAAATCG
The DNA here is from genome assembly GCF_002896535.1 of Mesotoga sp. B105.6.4. NCBI lineage: Bacteria > Thermotogati > Thermotogota > Thermotogae > Kosmotogales > Kosmotogaceae > Mesotoga > Mesotoga sp. B105.6.4. The sequence continues at coordinate 52,523 of NZ_JWIM01000004.1, forward strand.
ATAGGATTGAGGGTAAGAAACCGGTTCTTATATTCACTTCGGCCAAGAAGGGAATAGACAGACTAACTTATGAGGAAATGAGGAAGGTTATCATATCAAGTGAGAAACCTCATCTTCTTCTTTTTGGAACAAGTTGGGGCTTGCCCAAAGAAATTGAGAAGACTTGCGACTATTCGCTTGAGCCGCTGAGAGCAGATTCGGATTTCAATCATCTCTCGGTCAGGGCGGCGGTTGCGATAATATTAGACAGATTAATTCACGAGGATACAGTAGAAGTTAGGAGGGATTAAGATGGATCAGTACATAAGATCTCTGGAAAACGAACATTTGAGAGAAGATCTTCCACAGATTGGCCCGGGCGATACTGTACGGGTAAGCGTAAGAATAAGAGAAGGGAACAAGGAAAGGATACAGGCCTTTGAAGGTATTGTTATGGGCATCAGGGGCAGTGGAACGGGCAAGTCGTTTACTGTTAGAAGAGTGGGGGCTGCAGGAGTTGGAGTAGAAAGGATTTTCCCATTTACAAGTCCTTCTCTTGAAAAGATTGAGGTTCTGAGAAGAGGAAAAGTTAGGAGAGCGAAGATCTACTACATTAGAGACGTGCAGGGTAAGGTAAAGATAAAAGAGAAAAGGGACTGAGGCCTAGTGTCTGCTAAGAAGTCGGAAAAGGCCTCTGACAAAAAGGGATCGCGCTTTCTCCACGAAGTGAAGGAGTGGGGAAAGGCGATTCTTTACGCGGTTGTCTTTGGAACGATAATTCGTCTGTTTGTTTTTGAGACTATGCTAGTTCCGACGGGTTCTATGATACCTACCATAAATCCTCCCGCCAGGTTATTTGTGGAGAAGATCACATACGAATACAGACAGCCTGATTACGGAGATATCGTCGTATTCTGGACACCTTACGTAGACATCGAGTCTCAGAAGTATCTCAGGGCCTTCGACAAGTTTATGGATTTCTTCGCACCCGCAGAATATAGGGGCCACGTGAAATACGTGAAGCGGTTGGTTGGAAAGCCCGGTGATGTTCTTGAACTCAAGAGGGCTCCAGACTATACTGCTGCTAATCCAGTTTACCAGTTGTACGTTAATGGAGACATTCCTCCTTCGCTGGAGGAAAGGCGATATGTCAGGGAAGGGGTCTTTTATGATCCGATGTTCTTCTTTGGGTTGGCTCACCCGGATGACCCTTCGGTGAGGTTTTCGCCATATTACAGATTGTATCAGGCATACAAGGGGCTTATTGAGTACGCGGAGTTCTACGATACGGTGTTGCAACCGCTCGGTCTGGAAAAGTATATTCAGCAAGATCCTGCAACGGGAGAGGTAAAGGTTATTGTTCCGGAAGGGTTTAGATTCATGATGGGGGATAACTCTACCAACAGCTTTGACAGCAGGTATTTCGGTTTTGTGCCAGAGGAAGCTATAATTGGGAGTCCTATGCTCACAATATGGCCATTATCTGATTTTGGGCCATTAAGAAAATAACCGGGGAATCCCCGGTTCTGGCGGAGGCGGTGGGACTCGAACCCACAAGGGGCGTCAACCCCACCGATTTTCAAGACCGGCTCCTTAGCCAATTAGGATACGCCTCCACTTAGCTGATTATACCTCTTCGAAAGAGCAGATTCAAGGGGTGTTGATCTTGAGAGACGTACAGAATGAGAGGGACAAGAGAAACATCAGAATCAACATGGTCGGGATAAAGTCAATTGAATATCCCATCGTGGTTTTGGATAGGGAATTTGGAACACAGCATACGGTAGGCAATTTCGATCTCTTTGTGGATCTTCCGACGGATTTTCGAGGCACACATATGTCGAGATTCGTTGAGGTTCTTGAAAGACATCACAAGAAAATCACGCCGAAAAACATGGAATCGATTCTGAACGACATTAGAGATTCACTTAGGGCAGATGTTGCGCACATCAAGGTGCAATTTCCATACTTCATAAGAAAGAAGGCGCCTATAAGCGGCAGTGAGAGTTTCAGCTCGTTTGGCTGTTCGTTTTCCACAACGAAGGATGGAGAGTTCGATTTTGTGCTCGGAGTTAAGGTTCCGGTGATGACTGTCTGTCCCTGTTCTAAAGAAATCAGCGATAGAGGAGCTCACAATCAGAGAGCCGAGGTGTTCGTTTCCGTTCGAATGAACTCCCTCGTATGGATAGAAGAGATAATCGAGTATGTCGAGAAATCTGCGAGCGCTCCGATCTTCTCTCTTCTCAAGAGAGAAGACGAGAAATACATTACCGAGCACTCTTTCGATAACCCCCGATTTGTTGAAGACCTTTCTCGGGAGGTAGTTCTGTCTCTGCAAGAAGATGACCGCATCGATTGGTATAGAATCGAAGTAATAAGCCAGGAATCAATTCATAATCACGAGGCTTACGCTTGCATAGAAAAGGAATAGCACATGTGTTTCCTGAATGAGCAGATCGACCCGCCTAGTCGCATCAAACTAACAAGGCTTCTGGAGCTAATAACATCTTCTCAACACAACCTTACGTCTGTTAGAGACTTCGAGAGAGCTATGATTGTACACGTGGAGGATTCTCTAAAACCATTCTGTGGTTCAACATTTAGGGGTCGCTTCGTGGATATTGGAAGTGGCGGCGGGATTCCCGGTCTTGTCTTGGCAATTGCCTTTCCAGAAGCGGAATGGGTATTGGTAGACTCTATTGCGAAGAAGACAAAGGAGATCGAGAGATTTGCCCATGAGCTGGAACTGAAGAACGTCGTTGTGAAAACAGCAAGAGCGGAGGAATTGGCGCTGGAAGAAAGAGAGAAGTTCGATGCAGCGTTCATGAGAGCTGTCGCCAGATGCGATACTTCTTTGGAACTGGCAACTCCTCTTGTGAAAACCGGAGGCATCGTATATCTTTACAAAGGACCGGGATGGTGTGAGGAGAGGGTATTCTCACGCGTTGCTGAAGAGAAACTAGGTCTTGGCCTGTTGCAGGAGAAGGAGTACTGTCTATCAGACGGATCTATCCGGTTCATGATAGTCTATGCAAAGAAGAGAGAGACCCCAGATGGGTTTCCGAGAAGGTGCGGAATGGCTTCAAAGTCTCCTTTGGGAGGTTCAAAGTGACTGCTGAAAAAGGGAAGCTTTGGATTGTGGGAACACCTATAGGAAATCTAGAGGATATGACCATAAGAGGAAAGAAAATTCTGGAAGAGGCAGACCTGATTCTCGCCGAAGACACTAGAAGGATGAGGTCTTTGCTTTCTTCTATGGGAATAGATAAGAAGGTTGTTCTGTCTCTGAATATGCATAATCAGGACGAGAGAGTTCCGTTAATAATTGATCGTCTGAGCAAGGGAGAGCAAATAGCGCTTTCAAGTGATGCCGGTATGCCTGTGATCTCGGACCCGGGAGCTCATGTCGTCAAAACTTGTCGTGAGAGAGGCTTCGAAGTGGATGTTGCGCCCGGCCCATGTGCTGTTTCATGTGGACTCGCGATAAGCGGCTTTCCGGGGACTCACTTCACTTTTCTTGGGTTTCTGCCAAGAGGCAAGAATCGTAGAAGGGTTTTCAGGAAGATTGCTCAGGGTCTTTATGGAGACGGCGTCATCGTCTTCTTCGAGTCTCCATTTCGGCTACTAGATACCTTAGGAGAGCTTCTTGAGATAGTTGGCGATAGGGAGGTCTTCGTTGGGAGAGAGATGACTAAACTCTTTCAAGAGAGTTATTTCGGCAGTCTTTCTGACGTAGTTGAGAGATTCAAGGCGACCGAGCCAAAAGGGGAGATAACCGTAGTTCTCTCTGGAAGGGAGAATAATGATGCTTGAGATGATGAGGAACTTCTTCAGCCTCACCCCTGCCATAGCGGTGGCCATAATCTCTCACGAGTATTCTCGTTTCATAACCGCGAAGAGATTCGACGCGGTGAAACCCGAATGGGGAGGACCCGGATTCATAAAAAGGATAGACCCTGTAGGTCTGCTCATGTACTACTTCTTCAAATTCGGCTGGTCTCGACCTTTCCCTGTGAACTACTGGAAGCTGAGAAAAGCCGGATATTTCAAGGGTATACTCACGGCGATTTCTGGTTCTATTGCCAATTTTTCGATCGGTCTTATTGCCGGTCTAGTTTTCTACCTTTCGGGTCTCCACCAGTACTCCACGTTTATGCCGGAAGCCGTCAATTCATTTCCATTGAGCTACATCGCCGATGTAGTGTACTGGATGATGGTAATTGATCTCAATACAGCCTTGTTCAACCTAATTCCAATTCCGCCTCTTGACGGAGCAAACATTGTTACAATGATTGTTCCGGAGAACCAGGTCAATTGGCTGGTGAAATATGAACTCTACGGAATACTTACACTTCTAGTGCTTTCACTTATGGGCATAATACAGCTAGTAATGTGGCCGATAACGCAGTTCATTCAGCTACTGGCGAGGCTGATTGCTTAAGTCCTTTCATTTTGCAGTCGAGAGTCAATCATTTGAACTGCTTCGGAAAGCGCGCTCTTAAGGTCACCTTCGTATTTGAGGGTGAAGCCGGAAGCTTTCTGGTGACCTCCACCGCCAAATGCAACGGCAATCTCACTGACATCGAAGTATTTCTTCGATCTAAGTGAAACGTGTGCCTCACCTGAACGGGCTTCTGAAGCAAAAAGAGCCACTTCTACGCTCTCTATTGATCTCAATTCTCCAACGAAACCCGTGAAATCATCGTCTGTAAGTGAATACTTTTCAAAATCAGCCAGTGTCAGATATGAGTAAGCAAATCTGTTGTTTGAAAGCAGCGTCATGTTATCAATAGCATCTCTTTCAAGAAATAGCTCCTCAATCTTTCGGGTCTCGAGAATCGCTGTTGCCACGAAATCGGGATCGGCTCCCAAACTAACAAGCTCAGCAGCAGCTTGAAACACCGAGCTGTCAACGTTTGAGTATCTGAAGAATCCCGTGTCTGTTGCAATCCCTAAGTAATTCATCAACGCAAGATCCCTGTCATATTCAATATCCATAAGCCTCAGAAGATCGAGAATCATTTGAGCTGTCGACGAGTATGAAGGGTCTACCCAGCATTCGTTTGCGAAGTATGTGTTTGTTGCATGGTGATCGATCACTATCGAAGGAACTCCCATTCCGAGGAAGTTTTCAAACCTTCCGATTCTGTCCGGTGATGATGCGTCAACCACGATAATCAAGTCTGGCTTAGGAATCTCCTCGTCAAAACCTTTGATCTTTTCTATCCAGGGAAAGACTTTGAAGTTCGGTGGAATTTTCCAATCAATTGCGGGTGTGGCTTTCTTCCCGAATCTTTCAATACCCACCGAAAGCGAGACCACGGAAGAAATGCAGTCTCCGTCGGGCATTATGTGGCCAGCTACAAGGATGGTTTCGGCTTTTTGAATACATGAGACAACACTGCTTGCTTTTCTGATCATCATTTGCTCTCCAACAATGATTCGATGGCGTATCGAACTATAGAACTGAACTTTGGTCTGATTCTTCTGGCCGTGCTAACAACATCGGCATGGGAGAGTTTCTCCTTCAGGATTCCCGATGCCAGATTCGTAACGCAGGATAGAACAAGAAGCTTGATACCGCAGTGCCTGGCAGCGATTACTTCTGGTACTGTCGACATTCCAACGAGATCTGCTCCGAAAAACTCAAAGGCCCTTATCTCTGCCGGAGTCTCATAATTTGGACCAAGAGCCCAACAATAAGTTCCCTCCTTCAATTCTATCCCCGTGTTTTGAAGACGGTTTTTCAAGTCCGTCAGCCAGCGACTGTCTACGATTTCCGACATATCTGGAAATCTCACGCCATATTGCTCGTAATTGACTCCCCTGAGAGGATTTCGAAAGCCGAAATTCACTACATCAGTCACTGCAACGATATCTCCTGGAGAGAAGCTTCTATTTATGCCCCCCGCAGCATTCGTAATCAGCAGATGTTCTATTCCGAGCTCCTTGAACAAATACACCGGAGAAGTGACATCTCTGATGTTATGACCCTCGTAGTAGTGAAATCGTCCCTCCATTGCTACAACGGGAAGACCATGAAAGTATCCGAAAACCAATCTTCCAGAATGACCTTCAACGGTTGTTTTAGGAAATCCCGGAATCTCAGAATACTCTATTGCTATTGGTTCGGAGAAGTGTTCCGTCAGATAGCCAAGACCGGATCCGAGAATTAGTGCCGCCTTTGGAGTCGTTTTGATTCGTTCAGTTACCTCTTCTTTCATCACTTCGAATATATTCATAGAAAACCTCCGAAAGTAAAGCCATTCAAATTATTATATAATAATGAATGCTTTTGGGAATCGAGACCCGTTTGACTTTGAAGCTCTCGGTTAATATAATTGTTCCGATTTTCAGAATTCGAAGGGAGGAAATCCTTTGACGGCCGATGAAGTTTTCGACAGAGTGAAGAACATAATTTCCGAGAAACTTGGAGTCGAAGAAGATGAAATCGCTATGGATTCCAGTTTGACAGAGGATCTCGGTGCCGATTCTCTTGATCTGGTCGACCTGGTGATGGCATTTGAAGATGAATTCGATTTTAAGGTCGAAGATGAGCAGATTGAGAGCATCTCTACGGTAGGAGATATTGTGGAAAGTATCAGCAAAGGTCTGGGAGTTGAAGACTGAGTCTTTCAAGGGGGCTTAAGGCCCCCTTAATGTTGAGTGGAGTGGTATCGATAGATAGAGAATTCAGAGTATCAAAAGAAAACTTCTATGAGAGATTGGACAGGTTCTTGAGAAGGGAGCTCTCAGACCTGAAGTTGTCATCTATCTACAAGTTGCTGAGAAAGGGAAATGTGAAAGTCAATGAGAAGAAAGTCAAGGATGGCTCCTTCAGGCTTGAGATAGGAGATTTAGTTCGAGTAGGTTTTTCTGGAGATCCTTCAAGACTGAAGCGTCTTAGAGAATCGCGTGAACTGATTCCTCACGAGATTCCCCTTAAGATACTATTCGAAGACGATTCAATAATCGCGGTCGACAAACCGGCGGGGATATCCGTTCATCCCGGAAAAGGCATCCAGATTGTAACGTTGGTCGAAGGACTCATGGCATATGGAGAGGCAAGAGGTTTCTTGCCGCGGCCCGTCCACCGGCTCGATAAGCATACCTCAGGAGTGATAGTCTTCGCCAAATCTCCAGAGTCGGCTAGAGAGTTGTCATCACTGTTTAGGCTGCGAGGAATGGAAAAGGGTTACCAGACGCTTGTGAAAGGAGTGCCGGAAGCTAAAGGAAGACTTGTTTCCGAGAGAGAGAAACACACTGAGTCATTGACGTTCAGAATTGAAAAGAGTTTTGCCTCGGTTTCACTATTGTGGATAGATCTTCACACAGGGAAGAAGCACCAGATACGTCGTCAGCTGAGCGAAGCCGGGTATCCAGTTGTTGGGGACGATGTCTATGGAGACAGATTGTTCAACAGGGAGTTCAAGAAAGAGACCGGGCTCAGAAGATACTTCTTGCACTGTTCGAGACTCTCCTTTATTTGGGAAGGTGGAAAGACGATCGAGATTCTTTCGGGACTTCCCGACGACCTTGAGAAGGTGTTGGTCAAACTCAAATGAAGTCAGCTCTTCTGCTTTTGACGGTCATTCTCATTTCGATCTACGCATTCAGTCAGGTGGAGATCAGGAGAGAGATTGAAGAAGCAAACGCTGAACTCTCACAGATATACGGCTTTTCGGTCAAGTATAGTCTTACGATTCTCAAAGGCGAAGGCCATGAGCAGCCAGCAGCAATTGATGATAATGGAATCTACCAGATCTTTCTTTACACGACTTCCTATAGATCCGGAGTCGCAAGACATGAACTCGCACATGTCTATTTCTTTGAGTACCTTAGGAGCATCGGCTTCACTCCTAATGAGATTCCTGTATGGTACCATGAATTAATGGCGGAAGGCTTTCAGAGTCTTCATTCGAGGACGAGAATTCCGATACTCAGAGTTGCCTTCTATGATTTCACAGAGTTTGACAGAAGGTACCCTAATAAGGATGACCAATCTGTTTTCTATGGAGCTGTTTCGAGCTTCGCTGGATACATTCTGGAGAGGCATTCATATATTGATCTGACGAGCGTCGCAGAAGAGTTCTTAGAAGAAGGGGATATGAGTGCAGCCTTTTCGAAGGTTTTTGGATCGAGTCTAGAGTCTATGATTCTAAAGTGGAGACTTATCTTCTTGCTTCCGTATTCTCCATTTCTCATCGGTGTAGTATTATTTCTTTATCTTCTGATTGGGAGGAGAGACAAGTATTGGCGGAAGTTCCCGTTAGACCTAGAAAGTCTCAGAGAAGACGAAGAAACGAAAAACAGAAGAGCGCACTAAGACTTGGCAACGGTATAGTCGTTGTTGCCTTCATTTCCGGATTGCTTCTGTCTTTGTTCTACATTCCCTGGAGAGTTTCCCTGGATTTCAACTACAACGATGCTGTGGTAATTACAGAGAAGGCGGTAGACGCAGTCCCTTCAAAGCAGCTGATTTACGTGGAAGATCTGGAGAACGTCTCGAATTTGGAGTCTTCGGTTATTCTGGTGGATCTGAGAGACGACTGGCATAGGCTGGAGGAGATATTGGCTCTGCAGATCCCGATGATCCTTACTGGAGTCTCCCCTTACACAGTCTCGGAACTTGCATCGATTCTTGACAATCACTTCGCATACACGGGATACATGGAGTTTGACGAAAGAGGCCATTATGTCCTAGATGTGCTGAGGGCAAGGGAGAACAAATCTCTGGTGTTTCGAGTGCACAATCTGAAGAAGAAAGAGTATCCAAACTATGATGTTGACAAGGCAGTGACCAGGTACCTTAGAGCTGTCAGGGAAAGGAGCATTGATGCACTTCTCTTTTTGACTCCCGACAATGATTTTGACTATGATGAGCTGGTATCACAAGTTTATGGAATACTCGACGGAATGGGATTAGTTTCGACCGAAGTAGTTTCTCCAAGGACTGGTTCATCCAGGTTCGCCTTGCTGGCATCTCTGTTTGTGTTTGTTCTCCTGTTATCTGTCAGTCCTTTGCTTGCAGCTGTTGTTACAGCGTTATTCGTGTTGTTTCCAACTGTTGGTCTTCCCGCGGCCGCTGTCTTCGGTGAGTTTGCCATATATCGGAGGATTTCTTCTTTGAAAACCGGGGTGATCAAGGGTCTCCTTCTTTTCTTTTCCTTCTCGATTTTCCTCGGAATAGCAATCAACGCCTCGATGGTAGGGGCCTCCTATCAGAATGGGCTGGAGCTCTTCAGAGGCGTGAAGATCTCATTGGTAGCCCTCCCCTTCTGGCTTTTTGTCACTGGTTTTGGTAGAAGCGTTTCGAAAAAGGTTTCTAGGGGAGATATACTTGTCGTTCTTCTTGCGGGGCTGGTAGCCGTCTATTACATCCTTAGAAGCGGGAACTTCTCTTTTGTGCTTGATGTGGAAAGAACAATGCGAGACTATCTTGACAACGTCCTCATAGTCCGTCCGCGTTTCAAGGAATTGCTCGCATATCCGCTTCTGGCAGTGATGATTCACTTCTCTTTTGATCTCAAAGGGAAACTCGGACCGATAATTGCTGCAGGTGGATCACTTGTAACTGTATCTATAGTTAATACCTTCTGCCACGCTACTGTTCCTCTGTGGACAGGCCTGCTGAGAAGTGCGTATGGTTTAATCTTCGGTACAGTGCTTTCACTTCTAATAATCGCGATCATCAAAAAGTATAATAGATCAAGGGACATCGCTAACAACTTGTTGAACGAGTCTGATGAAGACAAGTCTAATTAGCATCTGATGATGGGAGGGATAATCTATGAAGAAAACAATACTGGTTATTCTCAGTTTTTTCTTGGCAGTATCACTGTTTGGGATTGTAACTTATGACATGCAGAAGGTAATTATTGTACCGGAGAAGCCGCAGGGGGGGCTGGAGGTTTCCATTTGGCTTGACAGAGATAACGGTTCTCTTTACTATTCAGGCGAAGAGGTTAAGACTTACTTCAAAGTCAATAAAGATGCATATATAGCGATATACGATATCACACCAAATGGAGAAATCCAGCTGATATTCCCTAATGGTTATGATCGCAGCAATTTCGTCAAGGCTGGAGTGACCTACACTCTTCCAACGGAGAACGCTACGACGAGATACCGTCTTCAGTTGACGAGTGAGACAGGTGGAGGAAAGGAGATCTTTCAGATTGTTGCATCGACCTCTTCCCTTGGATTTCTTGACGATTTGATGGTGAGAGCTGAGGCAGGGGATATCTTCCCCAAGGCCAGTTCAGGGGCGGAGGACTTCGTAGTTTCAAAAGTAATACCTGTTATTGATAAGCAGGAGTATGCCGTTTCCACTGCCTGGTTCTATCTGGATGTGATGCCCAGCACAGGTAGAGCGAGGATAACAACAACTCCGTCAAATGCAACCGTATATATTGACGGAAAGATGGTCGGCAGGAGTCCCATTAACATAGACCTAGATGTGGGAAACCACATGGTCACAGCATACATGAACGGTTACAGGACCGAAACCAGACAGTTCACTATCGAAAGTGGGAGAACGCTGGATGTAAGACTTGATTTGCAGAAGTTAGCAAAAGAGTATCAATTCTCTCTTGTCACAAACCCAAGCGATGCAACTGTGCATATTGATGGCAGGCTTGTAGGAAGAACACCTCTGAATGTCACCTTGGAAGAAGGCACGAAGAGTATCAGCGTTTCTAAGGCTGGATATCAGACATACACAGAGACTTTTGTCCTGAATCGAAATATTTCCAAGTCTATCACTCTGACTTCTATGGTTCAGAATTATCAACTGTCGGTAATAACGAGTCCTTCAGGGGCAGATATTTATGTGAATAACGCTTACATTGGTAGATCCCCGTTGAATGTGACTCTGGAAGGCGGAACAAAGAACTTGAGAATTGAGAGATCGGGATACGAGACATACACTGAAAACTTCATTCTTGATCGCTCGATTTCGAAATCCATTACCTTGACTCCTCAAGTGAAAGAGTACAGATTGAGCGTAACGAGTTCACCTTCGAACGCCCTTGTCTACATAAACGGAACATATCAAGGCAGAACTCCGCTTACTCTTACCTTGAGGGAGGGATCTTACGCCGTCAGAGTAACCGCAGATGGCTATGAAGATTTCTCTACTAACGTAACACTTGCTGGTGATAGACAAGTAAGTGCCACTCTTTATGCAAAGAAGGCCAGACTGACAATAGAAACAGAGCCGACAAATGCATCAGTTTTTGTAGATAACGTTTATGTGGGCAGATCTCCGCTATCCGTTGATCTTGATGCGGGGAGGCATACGATCAGAGTAGAGAAGTCTGGCTATATAACGGACAGCAAAGATGTCAATCTCGCTGCCGGAACCAGTTCATCGACGAAAATCACTCTGATTGAAGAAAGGCCGGTTGCCAGGATTACAATTTCCTCTGATCCGAGCAATGCGAGAATCTTCATTAACGGAAAAGATTATGGTAGATCAAACAGGGTAGTTGAACTTGATCCAGGATATTATGAAGTAGTGCTTGTTCTGGACGGATATCGCGTGTCGGTTACATATAGATACTTTGGCAAGGGAGATCACAATCTCTCCTTCAACCTTTCAAGAATCGACTAATGTCTTTTCCTGTTATCCGAATAACCGGGACTCAAGTCCCGGTTATTCTTTTTCTGTCTGTCTCAGATAGGTATATCCACTTTCCGGGGCTCAATCGATCGGGAAGGTAATATGCGCCGATCCTGTTTCGGTGAAGGTTTCTCACCTTGTTTCCCACTGCCAGAACGAGTCTCTTGACTTCGTGATACCTGCCCTCCGTCAGTACAATTCTCAGATGAAAAGAATCTAGTTCTTCAACTGATACCGGCATAGAAAACTCTTCATCGCCTATTGAGACTCCTTGCGAGAGAAGTGAGATCTCATCTGAAGTAATCTCATTGACAGTCTCTACGAAATACTCCTTCTCGACCAGCTTGTTCGGCGAAATCACGTTGTGAATGAACTCGCCGTCGTTTGAGAGTATTACAAGTCCTGTTGTGTCTTTATCAAGCCTTCCGGCAATGGACAGTTCGGCAGAAAAGACTTCATCTATCAGGTCGAAGACATTCTCTCCTTCGTCTCTCTCTCTTGAGCAGACAAAACCTCCAGGTTTGTTCAGAGCTATGTAGACCATTCCAAAGGTTTTTATGTGCTTTCCGTCCAGAAGTACTTCATCGTTCACGCTAACACTTGCAGACGGGGTATCGACGACTCTTCCATTAACGACTACTCTTTGACTTCTTATCATCTTTCTGCTCTGGCTTCTGCTGAAGCCAGAAAACTTAGAAACATAGCCATCCAATCTCATAAACAGATTGTACAATACACCTTCTTGAGGTACCAGTATCACGCACCTCCAAGCTATTGTGCATGATGTTATAATCTTTTAAAAGAAAAAGAGAGGGTGGATCTATATGAGAAAGGAGTGGCTTCTCCTAAAGCCCGATGATGAGGCCGTAAACAGATTGGTCGAATTCATGGGAATCGATGTGTTTTTGGCAAGATTACTGGTAACGCGAGGAATTGATGACGAAGTTGAAGCAATGAGGTTCCTGAATCCAGATAAGACGATTCTTCATGATCCCTTCATTCTTGAAGGTATGCAGCTTGCAGTTCGTACAATAATAGAGACTAGAGAGAGAAACGAGAGCATCGTTGTCTTCGGTGATTATGATGTCGATGGTGTAACCAGTACAGCGCTCCTGTATCTTGCAATGAAAAGAATGGGGTTCAATGTTAGTTATTACATTCCTTTAAGGCTTGAGGAAGGGTACGGTTTGAGCAAGGGCGCAATAAAGGATCTTAGAGAACAGGGCCATAAACTATTGATTACCGTTGACTGTGGAGTCACTTCGTTTGAGGAAATCAAGTATGCAAAGGAAATAGGATTCAATGTTGTCGTAACCGATCATCACGAGGTGAAGGATATTCTTCCGCCAGCCGACGCCATAGTCAATCCCAAAAGACCTGACGACAACTATCCCTTTAAGGGACTTGCTGGAGTTGGCGTAGCTTTCAAATTGCTTGTTGCGCTTAATGAGACTCTACACTGTCCTATCGATCCGGAGGAATATCTGGATATCGTGGCGCTTGGTACTATAGCGGATATTGTACCCTTGAGAGATGAAAACCGCTACATAGTCAGGCAAGGTACCGCAAAGATCCAGAGTAGCCCGCTTCTTGGACTAAAGGCACTTTTGTCGTATCTTAGAATCCCGTCTGAAAACCTGACTGCGCAGGATATTGCCTTCAAGATTGCGCCCAAACTTAACGCGGCAGGGAGAATGGATTCAGCTATTGTTGCCCTCGAACTATTAATAAGTGAAGACATGGATTCAGCAATGAACACTGCTAGCCGGCTTCTGAAGCACAATCAGAATAGACAGACAATAGAGGCGAAGATCTTCGACCAGACTGAAAGAGATATTGACAGCACGTCCAGTTTCAAAGATGACTATGCGCTTGTTGTTGACGGCGATAACTGGCACCTTGGAGTTCTGGGGATTGTTGCCTCCAGACTTGTATCAATTCACAACAAGCCGGTTTTCTTGATATCTACCAACGGTTCCGACGGTAAGGGTTCCGCAAGAAGTCCTGCCGGTGTAAGCATAATCAGTCTCCTTAACGAAGTCTCTCACCTTTTGAGGGAGTTTGGCGGGCATGAGATGGCTGCAGGATTCAGCATAGACAAGGAGAACATCACTGAATTCCGAACGGCAATAAACGATGCTTACATAAGACTTTATGGGAAAAAGCAGCCGGTTTTCAAGATAGACATCGACGATGTCCTCTCTATTGATTCTATTACATCCGCTATTCTTGATAAACTGGAGCTCTTGAGACCCTTTGGCCACTCGAATCCCGAACCGAGATTCCTTATAAAGGGACTTAACATAGAGAAAGCGAAGATGTTTGGCAGCGGCAGCGATCACGTGAAGTTGATTCTACGTTCTGGAGATAGAAAGACGCTTGCGATAGGTTACAACATGGGTTCAATGTTTGATGACTTCAAATATGTGAAGCCAAATCTCCTAAAGGTGGATGCGGTTGCTTCAATTAAGAGCGAGAACCTTTATGGACTGCAGAGTGTCAAACTCTCTCTTTCGGATGCAAAGCTTTACATTGATCCAGTCTTTGAAGAAGAAGTAAGGGACAAGAATTTCGTTTTTGAGTTTATAAGAGATTGGAAGAATCAGCAGCCCGGTTCGCAGGTAAAAACTGATGTATCCGCTCTGATAAGCGAGCTTGAGAAGAAGCTCTCTCATAAGTGTCCGGAGTTCATGGAAGTAAGTATCAAGAATCCATGGGGAGTGTTTGGCAACATCAGACTGAAGAACCCTTTTCTCGCTCTCAAAATACTTAAAAACTATCAGCAAGGCAAGAAGACTTTCGTTGTGTCTGCAATAAACGGCACGCTTGCACATACCTATTATTCTCTACAGCACTATCTGGATTCGATAAAACCAGTCTTTGCCAACTCTCTGTACAGAGGAAGGTTGGATGAACCCGTTGTTTTCACCACTCTGCCCTTCTTCGTTGAAAGGTTTGACGAGATTGCTGAAATAGCCGGAGAGATTATTTTCGACGAACCTACTTATATTCTCTCGGGCATTTTCAAGGACCATCCGGATCTTGAAGGTTTTTTCTCAAACATCGATAAGGTCCTAGGAATATCTGGATTTGCAGGAAGTGTCTACTATGATGATTTGAAGGATTTTCTATCGGATAGAAGGATATCTCACGTATATAAGCCAAGTCCAATCAAAAGGGTGGGCATAATCGACAACCGAGGCTCCAGAAAGAAGGTCGAGCAGGTGATGTCGATCGTCGGTCATGGTGAGAATGTCGCTGTGATTGTTGATTCCCCACATAAGACGGTCACTCTTGCCAAATCTATGGGATCAAGATTATCCCATGCTCTTCAGAATGGGGAACTGATTTTCTACAATTATCTGCTGAAGGACTTTCAGAGGTCGGTAATATACTCACTTGTTGAGAGACAGAAGATCAGGGTCCTGATTACTACTCCATCTAGCGACGGACTCGGTGTCACTTTAGGTAACTCTAATATTGTATTCTACAGTGCGCCAAGGAACTTCCTGGAGATTATTGATTCTGTTTCGACCAGACCCGGTGAAGATTCGGAGTTGTTCTTGAATCTATCTTTCAACAAGGCCGACTTGATTTCTAATACCGGTGAAATGGACAGGCTTTTTCCGACAGTTGAAGAGCTTGAAGCCGTTTATCAGGACCTTAAGGATGTTCTGCCAGCGTCTGAGAGGGATATCAGAAAGGCCCTTAGCTTTGAAGACGGAATCTCGAAGGTCTTTCTTTCTATGTTGGAGGAGATGAAGCTTGTAAGTGCTGACGAAGGAATCTGGTACAGCAGTTCGAGCTCGGAACTCGACTCAGTTCAGGTGAAAAAGACATTGCGTTACAGAGAGGGAATCGCTGAAAAGAGAATGACCAGATGGTTCGCCACCAAGCTTTCGACAATGACGACAAGAGGACTGCTTCGGAGTCTTACAAACGCAGAAGAGGTGCTTAAGGTTGGTTGACACCATGGTGCTGGATTCTCTGATAACAGTCTCGCGGCAAGAAATTATGAAGGCGCTGTCGCTGATTAGGGACGGAGGTTTGAATGCGAAGATCTTCCCTACTCCACCAGATTTATTCTTGGGTTGCTCGCTTTCAATTGCGATCTCATCTGGAGATCTTTGCGCAAGCGTCAGCCTCCTAAAAGAGGCAGACATTGAGATTCTCCTCACTAACCATTGTGACGAAAACCCGGTAAGGTCCTTCTATGGTAAAACTTGGCATTGACTTTGGCACATCAAGAATCGGCCTTGCTTTACAGATAGAGGGTGTAGAAATCCCTCTAAGAACCATTGATCACTCAGGTTATCGCAAAACACTCTCAAGAATACTAGAGGAGAAGAAAGTCGAGATAGTTGTTATTGGATTACCAATCTCAATGTCTGGCAGATTCAGCGAATCTACTATGAGAGCGGTCTCATTTGCTGAAAAGGTAAAGAACATCTATTCTGGCCCAGTCTTTCTGGTGGATGAATCTCTAACTACAGAGACGGCGATGAGAATGTCTCAAGAAGTTGGACAGGATTTCTCGAAAGTAAAGGATGTTTTCAGTGCAATGCAGATTCTTAGAAATGAGTCTTCTATTACGGCCAGAAGGTGGGAGGTACGTGAGAGAAGAGTCGTCTGCCGTGATCTTCGTGAAATCCCTTCAAATAGCAGGGTATTGCTGTACAAACCAGAATCTGCTCGAATAGAAGGTATTGACTCTCTGGAGACAGACCCAGGAGTTTTTGTCGAAGATCCTCAGATCTTTCTGGCATTCAAGAGAAAAGGAATGAACCCGGTAAACCTCATTGATGACATAGACTTTTCAACTTACGATATAATAGTAATCGCTTGTGGAGAAGAGCTTGATGGGAAGTTAGATCTGAACTCAGAAGGTCCGCAGGTTATTGAGTGCTCGTGGCTCAACGGATAGAGCGCTGGACTCCGGATCCAGAGACTGTGGGTTCAAATCCCACCGAGCACACCATGTTTGCAACGCGGGAGGTTTTGTATGAAAAAGGGTGATCTTGGCATCGATTTGGGAACCGCTTCTCTCTTGGTCTTTCAGAAGGGCAAGGATATAGTGATTGATGAGCCTTCGGTCATCGCTGTTGAAACGAAGACGGGAAAGATAATCTCAATTGGTTCTGAAGCTAAGGAAATGATCGGTAAGACACCAAAGGACATAAAGGCTGTAAGGCCAATTCGAGATGGGGTTATTGCAGACTATCAGATTTTAGAACAGGCTCTCAAGGAACTTGTGAAGCGAACTCGCACGAAATTCTCGCTTTCCAGACCTGCGGTTGTTGTCGGTGTTCCGGCCAAGGTTACAAGTGTTGAGAGAAGAGCAGTTATCGAAGCCACAACGGCTGCAGGAGCAAGCAGAGTTTACCTGGTTCTTGAACCTGTGGTCGCTGCAATCGGAGCAGGCCTTCACATATTTGATTCAGTGGGTAATATGGTTGTGGATATTGGAGGAGGGACTTCCGACATTGCCGTAATCAGCCTTGGCGGGATAGTAGTCTCGCGTTCTCTGAGAACTGCAGGAGATGCAATGGACGACGCGATAATCAAGTTTGTAAAGCGCAAGTACAAGTTTCTTATTGGCAGCTCGACTGCAGAGGACGTCAAAATTAAGATCGGGAAGGCCTTTCCCACTCTGGAAAGCTACGAGCTTGAGGTAAGAGGAAGAGATGCCCTGAACGGTCTTCCGGGTAATATTAGGATCACTTCTGACGATATTCATGAGGCGATATCTCAGATCTTGCAGGATATTGTTCTTAATCTTAGACAGATTCTGGAAGAGACACCTCCGGAAATCGCTGCCGACATAATGGATACAGGCGTTGTGCTCACAGGAGGTGGTTCTTTGATCCGAGGATTACCGGATTTGATAATTCAGGAGACCGGTATCAAAACCATAGTCTCCGAGGATCCAAGAACTTGCGTTGTCAAGGGAATAGGAGAGCTCCTTGAAAGCGATAAGCATCTTCAGAGAGTAGCGATAAATCACAACAAATAGCTAGGTTCTTACTCTATTTCTCTTTTCGAGTATTACTATAAGGTATGAGAATGCTAGTCCCGAGAGAATTCCCACCGCTATTTGTATCAGATTGAAGTTGATCCCCGGTCTGGAGAGTAGATCGGGTATTGAGCCTAGCATAAGGCCAAGAAGGAATGAGAAAGTCGCACAGCGGCATCTCTTCATCAAGAACTTCAGAAGTCTGCTTACGAAGACCACGCCAAGAATAACACCGACTCCGATGAAGGCAATGATTACTAAGTCTAGGTTCTTGAGAGCAGATATTGCCCTAGTGTATTCACCGAGCAGTAGAAGTATGAAGGCACCGCTAAGTCCGGGAAGGACCATAGCCGCCGCTCCAAAAAAACCTGCTACCACATCAAAAACGAGATTAAGAGCACCGCGATCAGAAACACTACCTTCTACCGACCTTGAACCAAGCAGAGATATTATGACAACGAGTACTACCCCGGCTGCGAAAGAGATAATCGAAGTCGCGCCGATTTTTTCAATGCGCCTGAATACAACTGGAATTCCTCCAGCAACGAGTCCGGAGAACATCCCATACATTAGCGAAGGGACGACTGAAAGAGAGAGATCTATTAGAGCTGCGAAAGCGAAGATCCCTATCCCCATGCCCGCGATAAGCTGAATCAGGAATACGAACTCCTTCTTCTTGATCCTCAAAGCTGTCAGCGATGAGACTGAATCCACAAATCGCTCATATATGCCTCCTAGAAGAGCGATTGTACCACCACTTACACCTGGAATGAGATTGGCTAGACCCATTAGTACACCTACAAAGATCACATAGAGCATTAGACACCCCCAGATCGCCATATCTCTAATTATATATCCTGTGACTTGTTTTCCTCACTTTGTGTACTCTTCTTTAATCTCGTCTATAATAGTCGGTATATGTTATAATTCAGATAAGAAATAACGGATTTGGAGGGATTGACTTGACTCTTCTAGAAGTGAGGAATCTTCACGCTGTTCTTGCTGAGAATAATGAAGAGATATTGAAGGGAGTGAACCTAACCGTTAGGAGCGGAGAGATTCATGCCATTATGGGGCCTAACGGAAGCGGGAAATCCACCTTTGCAAATGTGCTGATGGGCAACCCAAAATACACAGTGACCGAAGGCACCATGAGGTTCATGAACAAGAACATATCAAGATTGTCTGTTGACGAGAGGGCTAGGCTAGGCATCTTTCTCTCTTTCCAACAGCCGCAGGAAATATCCGGAGTCAAGCTCAGAAGTTTTCTCATGGCTGCCTCTCGGAGCTTTGGGAACAAAACGCCTTTGCTTAAAATGAGTCAGGAAGTTGACAGATTGGCTTATAATGTAGGTTTGGAGATGGAACTCATAGATAGATATCTTAACGTAGGTTTCTCTGGTGGTGAGAAGAAAAAGGCCGAAATAGTTCAAATGTGTTTTTTGAAACCTAAGTTGGCTATCCTTGACGAAATCGATTCCGGGTTGGATATAGATGCGCTCAAGAGCATCGCTCGATCCATCAATGAATTCAGATACTCGGAGAACGCGATTATTCTGATCACACATTACAAAAGGTTGCTTGAACATGTGGAGCCGGATTATGTGCATATCTATGTAAATGGAACGATGGCAATAACTGGAGGTAAGGAGCTTTCAGTAGAAGTTGAAGAGAATGGCTACGAGGGGATCTTTGGGTCAGCAAAGGGGGCCTGAGGGTGCGAAAAGAAGGATTAATCGACAGTACAAGGTTCGATTTTAGTTCAGATTCCAGGTACAGGTTTGTTAGCGAAAGAGGATTCAGGGAAGACCTAATAATCGATGTCTCGAAAAGGAAAAGCGAGCCTGAGTGGATGCTTCATAAACGCCTTGAATCTCTGAGAATCTTCAACTCTTTGAGAGATCCTGGGTTTGGAGTTGATACAGAAAGTCTAGACCTAAGCAGGATAATCTCTTATCTAAGTCCCGATGCAGACAAGAAGAGATCATGGGATGATGTGCCTGAGGAGATCAGAGAGACATTCGACAGATTAGGTATTCCAGAGGCAGAGCGGGAATCGTTTGCAGGGGTAGGAGCTCAATATGATTCTGAGATAGTGTATCAGAATATCAGAAGGGAGCTTGAGGGTCTCGGCATAGTCTTTTTGGATATGGAGACGGCTGTTAAAGAGCATTCGGAATTGGTCAGGAGATATTTTATGAAGGCGGTTCCACCTGGCGATCACAAATACGCTGCGCTCCACGGGGCCGTCTGGAGTGGAGGTTCTTTCGTATATGTTCCCAAAGGGGTGAAGGTACCGCTCCCGCTTCAGGCATATTTCAGAATGAATGTGGGGGGCAGCGGACAGTTTGAACACACGCTTATCATTGCTGATGAGGGATCTGATCTTCAGTTCATTGAGGGCTGTTCTGCACCGAGATTCAACGATCTGAACCTCCATGTAGGAATGGTAGAGATATTCGTTCTGAACAAAGCCAGGGTCAAGTACTCGACTATTCAGAACTGGTCGAAGAACACATTCAACCTCAACACCAAGAGAGCGATCGTTGAGGAAGATGGAACAATCGAATGGATATCGGGCTCTCTTGGAAGTCTGAAAACAATGTTGTATCCTACATCCGTTTTGAAGGGAAGAGGTGCAAGGGCCGAGCATCTTGGAATAACTTACGCCGGTCCCGGTCAGCAAATGGACATTGGATCCAAAGTTATCCATCTTGCTCCTGAAACCAGTTCACTTGTAGATGCTAGAAGCATAAGTGCGGGTGGAGGCTGGGCTTTCTATAGAGGTCTACTAGAAATATCTTCAAGAGCGAAAAACAGCAGGTCTTCAGTTCGATGTACGGCGCTGATGATAGACAACGATTCGAGATCCGACACAGTTCCGATCATTGAGGTAATGAATGACTCAGCAGAAATCGGCCACGAGGCGAGAATAGGAAGATTAGGGGAGGATGAAATATATTATCTCATGAGCCGTGGTCTGAGCGAATCGGAGGCTAAGGCAATGATTGTCAGGGGATTTATGGAACCCGTATCGCGCCAGTTCCCTGTGGAGTATGCGGTGGAACTCAATAGATTGATAGATATGGAGATTGAAAGCAGTATTGGTTGAGGTGACTACGATGGAAGTAACAACTGATTTCGTTCACAATAATTACAAAATGGTTAGACCACCCAGAAGAGAAGAGGTTTCAGTTGGGGATTTTGCCGATAGAGACTTGCTTCTCACCGCAGATTTGGCTTCGCCTGCGATGTCTGCTTTCATTAGCAACAGGTATTCTGAATACAAGAAACTGTCATTTCCTTTATGGAAGCGGTTTAAGTTAACTGGAATGACCTTGCCTGACATCTCTGTCAGGCATCGCACGAAGTATACAGATCCAAATGCAAAACCCATGATCTCTCTTAGCAGCGACGAAGTAGAACTTCTTGACAGGCTGGATTTTGAAGGTTCTGACAGAAAACTTCTCTTGCTTGGAGACATTTGCTTCTCTGAAGGTGCAATGATCTCCGTCCCGCCTCGAAAGAGAGTAAGCAAACCATATGTGATTCCGTTTAGTAGGGACTCAAGAATTATGAACAACCTATTTGTTTCTGGGAAGGGCTCGTCCATAAAGTTAGTCATAGATAGCACGTCTTCAGGTAGCTGGCTTCTCCAGAACAACAGGTTTCTTATCAAGGAGGATTCCACTGTGGAGGTCCTTTACATAAATAGAATGACTGAAAGAGGTTATGGGTTTTCGAACAACCTGTACTTTCTGGAGAAGAACGCTAAGCTAAGAGTAGTTGAGGTGAGTACGGGAAAAGCCTCAATGGCGGTTTTCCATATGGTTCTCCTCGAAGGTGAAGGTGCACAAGCATCTGTAGAACCTCTATTCGTTGCTCGCGGAGATACTGTTCTCGATATGCATTATGTGGTGAAAGCAATTTCGCGTAACTCGGAAGGCATGATTTCCGGATCAGGTGTTCTCCTTGACAACGGGAGAAGCGTCTTCAGAGGAACATTGGACATGAGGAAAGGCGCAAAGGGATCAAAAGCAAGTGAACACAGCAGCGTCTTGATGCTCTCTCAAAAAGCTAGAGCAGATACGATACCATCGCTGCTTGTAGGAGAAAGTGAAGTAGAAGCTTCTCATGCAGCGACCGTAGGATCTGTAGATGAACAAAGAGTCTTCTATCTAATGTCAAGAGGGTTTTCCAGAGAACGGGCGATCCGATTCATTGTTCAGGGAACTTTTGAGCCAGTACTCAAAGAGATCGACAAGATCTTTCCTACCTTCACGGGGGTGGTAAGAAATGAATTCGCAAAAGAAGTCTGAACCCAGGGTGAAAGACCTTAGAAGAGATTTTCCGATCTTCCGTAATCATCCGTCTCTAGTGTATCTGGACAATGCAGCCACAACCCATAAACCCGCGTCCATAATAGATCTTGTAAAAAGTTTCTACGAAGCCGAGAACGCTAACGTTCATAGGGCGGTATATCCTCTTGCGGAAAGGGCTACCAGTCTTTATGAGTACAGCAGACAAGAAATAGCACATTTTGTCGGGGCTGACCAAGATGAAGTAGTCTTCACAAAAGGTGCCACCGAGAGCCTCAGTCTTCTGGCTGCTTCGCTTGCCTCCTCAGGTGAGTACGGGACCTTCGTAGTTCCAATAATCGAACATCACAGCAATTTCCTCCCATGGCAGTATTACGCCCGGAGAAACGGGTTAGACTTTGTGGCTCTGCCCGCCGTTGGCGCAGAGTTATCGGTTGAAGATTTACATAGGTCGCTTCGGGATATCGAAGGACCTTTCGTTTTTTCCATCGGTGGCTTGATGAATTCTACAGGTTACAGGACTCCCTTTGAGGAGATTACGGAGATTGTCCATTCTCTCGGTGGGATTATTGTCATCGACGGAGCTCAACTAATTCCTCACGAGAGTTTCGATTTCAGAGAATCGAAAACGGACTTTCTTGTCTTTTCCGGGCACAAGATGCTTGCCGAAACCGGTATCGGTTGCCTTGTTGGTCGATCGAGCCTAATAGAGGAGCTTTCGCCTTTAGTTCTTGGAGGAGGAATGGTCAACCGCGTGGATGTTGAAGATTCCTCTTTCTCGGAGGGGGTCTCTAAACTCGAAGGGGGGACTCAGAACATAGCGGGCGCGATCTCCCTTGCCGGTGCAACAAAGTATCTCAAAGGGATTGGCATGAAGTGGATAAATGATCACGTCTCCTATCTTACGAATATCGCAAGAGAGAGATTGGCGGAAATACCTGACTTAACTATTCATAGCCCATCATCGAGCCATGCCATACTGCTGTTTTCTCACAGGAGAATACACTCTCATGATCTCGCCGAGTTCCTTGGTAGAACCCAGAACGTTGCCGTAAGAAGCGGCCATCACTGTGCACAGTTGCAGATGGGTGCTCTTGGAGTATCTTCGGCATGCAGGGCGTCTCTATATCTGTATAATACTCTTGAAGATATCGATAGGCTTTTTGAGGGATTAACGAAAGCGGAGAGGTGGTTCTCGTGAACTTCGAGCAGCTTTATGCCGACTTCGTAATGCATCACTATAAGAACAGCATGTACAGAGGAGTTCTCCCGGCCTCTACGTGCAGTGTAGAAGGATCGAATGCGTCTTGCGGTGACTCGATCATCATTCATCTCGAAGAAGGCGAATCCACTATTCGGGCAGTGAGATTTGAGGGCGAGGGCTGTGCGATCAGCCAGGCATCGGCTTCAGTCATGGCTGAGATTCTAGAAGGCAAGACTTATGAGGAGGCCCGGGAGATAGTTGAGAGTTTTGAAAAGATGTTGCGAGGGGAGAGCTTTAACGAATCGCTGATTGGTGATGCGTTGTTCTTTCAGGGACTGAAGGATCACCCGATGAGAGTCAAATGTGTGACTCTACCCTGGAAGACGGCAGCCAAAGCTCTGGCTTTGAACGAGCAAAAAAAGACCGGTGCATAACACCGGCTATACTCTGCGCTGAAGTAACCCTACAGTTTGATTATACACTTATTGGTCTGTAGAATCAACTTTTTTGTCTCTCTCCGCCAGATACTTGTCCAGTTTCTCTTGCTCGTTGCTGAAAAAGTAATTCTTCGGGTTTTCTGCCATTTTCGTAACTTCGCCAAAGAGAGAATCTAATACGCCCATAAGCATCTCTCGCTCATTTTCACTGAATTCAGTCTTCAGCGCTTGCTTAACCTTTTCTTCATCTGTTCTATCACTGGTGTCGCTTTCAAGTGCTTCAAAAAGCCTCTCTAATAACTCGTCAATATTATTCACTATTCTCCTCCTGATCGAGAAAGCCTCATTATGTACTTACCTAGCGAATCATTGTTAGTCTTAATCTCACTGACCGTGCCCTTCTCTAACGCACAGAGAATTGCCAGGGTTACTTCTTCGGGATTCTCGTTCGCTTCTTCTTCAAGTGTATCAACGTCGGTTCCGCCATATGCAGAAAGCTTCGCGATCCTAAGCGCAAAATCGAAGCTCAAATCCTTTAGCTCTTCAAGGTACTCATCTATAAAGGAGTCGGTTCTGAAGGGCAAGCCCGAGAGTACCCATCTCTGAACGTACAATAACGTCCTGAATATCCCGGTAGTCTTGCCACTTCCAGATATAAGGAAGGCCATAAGGTATGAAAGATATTCTTGCTGAGAAGGATAAGCTTCCATTTGATAGATAAGTTCTGTGAAGAAACCCATTTCAGCCAAAGTAATCTCCCTGATTTCCTTTGGGATAGTTCCTTCAGAGAACGCAGAGATCCTTTTGGTTACTTCGGCATTGTCAAGTTCAGAGAGCAACCCAGTAAGAGATTCAACGTTAATCTTTCCCGATTCGATCAAGTTACAAGTCGAAAAGTCTTTGCTGAGAAACCGTCCTCTCAAGTACCTGTAATAAGACTCATTCAGTGTGTTTTCGAAGACAAGCTCTCTCTCAATAACTCCCTCTGACAAATACTTATGAAGGAGCAGAAGCGTCTTGAGCTCGAGGTAAGTATCATCGAGCAACTCGAGTGCAACGTCGTACTCGCCCATCATGTCAAGCACACGTGATTCAAACATCAGAGCTTTTTGATCGGCGGTGTTGTTATAGTAACTTCGGCAATGCGAAAGAGAGTCCTCGAGCATTCCCATATTTTTCTCATTGATCGCGAGTTCGTATAGGACATCATGGTTCCCGCTTATGGCATAGGCTGTCTTTAGGTCTTCGTAGGCTTCATATAGCTTGCCCTGTCTAGCCTTCGAAAAGGAGCGATTGTAGAAGCTCCTCCAGTCTTCATTACTACCGATGCTTTCAGTGAACGTCTCTTCTGCCAAGGCAAACTTTTGAACTTCGTTTAGGATAACACCCTTTCTCAGCAGGATATCCGAATAAAGGGGGAATCCCTTTCCTATCTTTCCGGCTATCTCCAACGCCTCATTGTACTCTCCCTTAGAGATGAAGCAATCAATTACTGCGACAAAAGGAAGGGCAAACTGCCCTCCAGACTCTTCTATTGATTTCAGGTAGGAGGCAATTGCATCATCAAATTCCTCTTGAGACTGGAGCAGCCTTCCGAGTTCAAAGTAACCGATGTAGAATTCATCGTTCATCTCAATAGACCTTCTCAGTTCGATTTCGGCAAGTTCAGTTCTTGCCTCTTCCCTAAACATCAGTCCTCGATAGAAGTGATATCTGTAATCCTTCTTTATCTTGCCTGCCTTATCTAAATACTCCTTTGATTCCCCGATAGCCCCAGAGTTCAAAGCTCTTTTGAAGGCCTCGAAGTAGTAGTAGAGCAGATAGGATTCGTAGTAGTCATCTCGTTCGATCTTACATTGGGCTTCAAGTCCCCTGATTATTATGTCTAGTTCTATCCTGTCCCTGTCTGCGATTTTCTCCAGATCTTCTGCAAGGACGGGAAGCTTCACCGGAAGATTGTTCGCCTTTGCCATTTCTGGCTTTATTGGAAGATAGATTAAGACAGTTTTGTCCTTCAAAAAAAATCACCAACCGCTTTCTGCTCTCATTTGCTACAAACTCGCACATATTGTATAATACCAGAAGAGCGATAGAAGATACAGGAGGTTTTCTTGATGGTTGTTCTTGCTTATGTACTTATTTCCCTGCACATTGCAATAAGTGCAGGACTTGGAATTGCTGTGATGCTGCAGATGTCTAAGTCTGCAGAGCTCGGTGGAGCTTTCGGAGGTGGTGCTTCCCACACTATGTTTGGAAGAAAGAAAGGTCTGGATACCATGGGAAAGATAACACTTGGTCTTGCCATAGGATTTATGGCAAACAGTATTTTGATTGCATTTGTAGTTTCCAGAGCATTTGGCGCTTAGGTGGTAGAGTTGTTGAACCCTGAAGAACAGTTTAAGGAGCTTTCGAAGAATCATGTTTCACTAATTTCTGAAGAAGAGCTTCTTGGAAAACTTAAGAATAAGCGGTCGTTGAGGGTTAAACTGGGAGTTGATCCATCTAGACCGGACTTACATCTTGGTCATGCGGTGGTCCTGAGGAAGCTTCGTCTCTTTCAGGATTTCGGGCATCAAGTGGTGTTGATCATCGGAGACTTCACTGCGAGGATCGGCGATCCTTCGGGTAGATCAAAGACCAGACCCATGCTTTCAAGGGAAGAAGCGAGACTGAACGCTGAATCCTACAGCAAGCAGGCGTTCAGGATTTTGGACAGAGATCGCACCGAGATTAGGTTCAACTCTGAATGGCTTGACCCAATGAGTTTTGAGGATGTGATTCGTCTTTCTGCAAAGTATACTGTGGCCAGAATGATGGAAAGGCATGATTTCGCCAGGAGATACGCTGATAACGAACCAATTGGTGTCTCGGAATTTCTCTATCCTCTTGCGCAAGCTTACGATTCTGTCGTTGTTAAAGCCGATGTAGAGATCGGCGGTGATGATCAATTTTTCAACCTTGTTGTTGGCAGAAAGATACAGGAAGAGTACGGACTTGAGGCTCAGGCAATTCTCACCGTTCCTTTGATCGAAGGGACAGATGGAAAGCTGAAGATGTCGAAAAGCTACGACAATTACATAGCTTTTGATGATTCTCCGAGGGACATGTTTGGCAAGGTTATGTCAATTCCAGACTCGCTGATGTCAAAGTATTTCAGACTGTTAACCGATAAAAGCGATCGGGAGCTTGAGGAGATAGATAAGAAACTCCAAGATAAAACAGTGAATCCAAGAGATCTGAAACTAGAATTGGCTGTGGAGATCACTTCTCAGTTCTTTGATAGAGAGATTGCCGAAAGCTCAAAAGAGGAGTTTATAAACATTTTCCGAAATAAGGAGCTTCCTGAGGAGATGCCGGAAATAAAACTTGTGGAAGACAGTATTTCGATTGTCGATCTTCTCGTTTCTCGTGCTAAGATTCAATCAAGAAGCGAAGCAAGAAGATTGATAGATCAGGGTGGAGTGAGAATAAATGATCAAGTACTAGACGATATCCATTCAGTTCTTGAGATTTCCGATGGTGATGTTCTTAGAATCGGAAAGAAGCGTTTCTATCGCCTTGTTAAGTGCTGAATACTCTTGAATATAGACGCATTTTTACTGTATAATTAATACGTAGTTTGCTGTAGAAAATGACAACATTTTGAAAGGGGGTAGGATCCATGAAGAAGCTTTCTATACTGGCACTTGTCGTTGTTGCTTTTGCAGCCCTAACTCTGGGTGTAGAGTACAGCGATTTGTCAGAGAATCACTGGGCCTACGATAGCGTTATTAAGACGACATCCGGTGGATTGTTCATTGGTTTCCCTGATGGCACATTCAGAGGTACTGAATTTGCTACGCGTTACCAGCTTGCCATGACTCTTGCCAGGTTCATGGATTATTCTGATGCCGGGGATGCTAAACTTCAGGAAGTGGTATTTTCCCTCACTAAGAAAGTTGCGGGACTCTCCCTGGAGATCTCTGACAACAAGAAGAATTTGGTTGACTTAACGGCGGAACTGAGGGCTCTTGAAGCAACTGTCGCATCTCTAAAGCAGAGTGCAGTAACAGGGGATTTCGTGTCGCTAAAGACTTTTGACGACACAGTTGCATTTCTCTATGATGAGATCGACAGACTCTCTGTGGAAGCAGTAAGCGCAAATGAGGGTATTGAACTCATTAATGAGAATCTGAAAGCGTTGACAGGCGTTCCCTCGGACATTGAGGCTCTAAAGAATAGGGCCACCGACCTTGAAGTAACGGTTAAGCTCCTCGGACAGGCGATTGCCAACATGAAGAAGAATGAAACTGCTCAAGAAGCTGATTTTGCTGCGCTTGCCTCAAGGGTCGATGCTTCCGAAAATGTTATCAATAGCTTGACTTCTGACCTATTTGCACTAAGGAGAGGGATGGCTACGAAGGCTGACCTTGCAGATTTGGAAGCGAGACTGACGGGCGAAATGCCTGATCTCGAGCCTTTCGTGACCAATGAGGAGTTAAATGACAAGCTTTCGGTAATGTACACGCGGATCCTCATGATTCAGGACAGCATTGCCAAGATGCCCGAAGTCAAGTACTACGACTCAGAGATAGTTAAACTGGAGTCGGCTATCTTTGACGCGGAAGAAATGCTAGAAGTTGCTTTCGATCAGGTTGACTTGAACATTGCAAGACTTGACGACTTGGACGGAAAGCTTGCTGAAATTAAAGCTGATCTCTCAACGAAAGCAATGGCGAGCGATGTCGATTCGATCAAGGCAAGAGTAACGGATCTCGAAGTAACAGCTAAGATGCTTAGCAATGCTGTGATGGCTGCGAATAAGCGGATAGCAGAGTTGAACTATGTGACTCCTGATCAGCTGACAGCAAAAATGAATTTCCTTTACAAGAAACTTGGACTCACAGAAGAGAGACTGAAGGCAGAGATCGGAATTCTCGGTAATGAGCTATCCTCGCTGAGAAGTGACGTTTCCGACAACTACGAGATGTTAGAAGTCGCCTTCGATCAGATTGATGCCAACATCGCAGTTCTTGACGAACACGCCGATATGATCGCTTCTATCGAAGGCAGAACAACTTCTCTTGAGGGAAAAGTTGGAGTTCTCGAGGAAGAAGTCGACAGTCTGAAGAGCATTACCAACACAATGGCCATTCAAATGTTCAAGCTCGACAGGAACAAGGCAGACAAGACTGCTCTTGCAGCTGCAGAAACGAGGATCTCTGTGCTCGAAGAGAACGACGTGGCCTTGGAAAGCAAGATATCGGCTCTGGAAGAGATACAGAAGCAGAATGTGATCAATACAAATGCAGCTATTATTCTTTCTTTTGTGGCACTAGCATTTGGTGCGGTAGGGCTAATCCTGAAATGATCTCTCTGTGCAACTTAGCAACACGTGTGTTTGCTTTTGTTACATGAAATATGGTATATTTACGTTATGCGCATCACCAAAAACCAAAAACACTCTTATAAAGGGGGTAAGTGTGCATGAAGAAGCTTGTTGGAATCTTAGTGGTACTTCTGGCCATCTCGGTTGCTTTCTCTGCTACAGTAACTCTGAATCCCTACTTGACAGGAACACTGTGGGGGCATGTAGAACTCGATAAGAACGGCCTGGACACAGATCTGGGCTTCACTCTTGTGGGAATCGGCTTCGGAGCGTCTGCAGATGTCGATGGTCTGACATTTAGTCTAGACATCGACCTTGCTGGAAAAGCAGTAACTCTCAACTCTTTCACGGTCGAGAACGACAAGGCCGCCGCCAGCTGGTACGAGGCAAAGTCTTTTGCGTATGACCTCGGCTACGGTCTTAACTGGTTCTCTTATTATGGCATGACAAAGGGAACCACTTTCGTTCTCAATCTAAAGGAACTCGGTCTTCAGGTTGCCACTCAGGAACCTGACCTGCTGGGTGCAAGCGATAGGATAGCTCTTAGAGGAGCATGGGACATTTTCTCCTTCTCTGCACAGACCGGACTCAATGCTCTTAAGTGGAGCGGCGATGTAATCCTTGAGGCAGCTCTGGTACCTTTCAAAGGTCTAACGATTAAGGGCGGTGTCAGTGCAAGCGACCTTACGGGAACTCCAGTCTTCAATTACGTAGTCGATGTCGGTTACGTTCTTGAAGTCGGTCTTCTGACTCTGAACCCATATGCGAGATACTCCGATACTCTTGGACAGTGGGTCGGTCTCAACGTTGGATATGAAATAGGTGTTCTTGCTATTGATGCAAACGTGGAATACGACATCGCTGCAAATGCGCTTGGTGCATGGATACAGCCCGTCATTTCCAAGGATGGAATCGGCTATGCGGGAGTCAAGTTCGTATATAACTATGACTTCGCAACTCCGGCACAGACAATGGAGCTGGGCTTCCTGGTTAAGTCTCTCGGTTGGGCAGCAGGTCCTGTTAGTCTCGACGTCTTCGTCGGTTCAGGTGATTTCAGAACAAAGGATGATGTAAACAAAGCAGGTTTTGGATATCAGATTCTCACAGACGTTCTTGCCGACTGGACAAACATATCTGCTTATGCAGAAGCTGGTTTGTCACTCGAGATGGGCGGATTCAAGCCGACGATCGGCGCCAATGGCGGATACTACATTAAGGACTCAGCATCTGCGCTCAACGTGAACCTGAGCTTCCCCGTTCTTGATCTCGTTACTTTCGAGGCAAACGTTGATATTCTCCCCGCAGTTGACTGGTCAGTTGGACTTTACTTCTCCAAAACATTCTGATTCAGTTGGTATATGAGCCGGCCCTCTTGGGCCGGTTTTTTTGAGGTAAGAGAATGAGGGGAATATATATATTTCTGGGTAATCTCTTAATGATCATTGCAGTGACAATAGCACTGTTGTTTGGAGGAGGGCAGGTTGTCAATTCTCTGCTGGAGGGAAAGAGCATTGATATAGACATTATGGACTTTCTCTTTCCATTTGCTCTGTTTATTACCGGTTTCTTCCTTCAGTATTGTTCTCTTGCTAAGAGAATTGCTCTGCCGATCTTTGAAGAGCTGCTGCTTGGCGCCACTCTGTTTCTATATATCAGAGATAGCCTTGCAGGCGGCTTCACCTGGTGGCTGACTCCTCTGAGAGACTACATTCCCTCTTCTCTTGCCTTTACGATCATTGGCTACCTGTTGCCGGGAGTAATCGTCTTTGTCATGGCGACGCTAATAGTACTTATGATCATAGTCTCTGGAGAAAAGGAAGAGGAGTAGAGAGGCTAACTTTCAAGAAGAGTATCGCTTTGGCCTGTGAACTGGTGGAAAACAGGAAATAATCAGACTTGACTTGTTCGAGGAGTGATTGTGAGAAACATCTATCACTCAATGATCGACTTCATCTGGAAGTCTGAGAAGTCGAAAGTTGATGTTCAATCGATTATGAACGCTTACTTGTTAGGGCTTGTAGAGTTAGCAACTTTCAATAATGTGATTACAAGTATTGTCAGACTATGTTGGTGTGTTTTACTTCCGATAAGACTCCCCCGGCTGCTATGATCTCACTTAGTATTGAAAAAAGGTCGAAGTAACATTTCAACTAGCTTCAATACTTCTTAGAAGACCGATAGAGTTTTCAGAAAAAGTACTTTCTGAACCAGTATAGGTTTGTGGATAAGGATCAACCCTGTTTGGCTTTTGAAAGAGAAATGATTATCTTCATCTTAGGCAGGTCAATAAGATGACTGAGATTGTTTGTTTGTATATGAAGCCAAATCTTATTGGGACAAGTATAAGAAACAGCCAAGGAATTAGCAGGTGTTGTTGGAAAGATAGCCCCCAATCAGGTGAATTCATTCCACCTAAATTGGATCCCAGGCAAGCAGCTGTGAGAGATCCGAGCTTGACAGCAACTGCAGGATACTCGGCCGCTCACTTAAACTGGACAGTATAATTGATGATGCTCACTTTATCAAGATTCTTTGCATCAGCAAGCAATCGACTGGACTGCGAACACTGGATAAAGGTAATCCGATTATGTCAGGGATTCCCAAAAGAAAGCCGAAAAATACTTCACGGATGATGGCCTAATCTCTGTCTTAAGACTACCTCTTTTTCATTCAGAATCTGCATAACTAGATTTCGCTCCGAGCTTGAGGTGCGTCTCTTATGAGAACACACATTGTTTGTGACTGCTTGGAAGAGAGAAGGAGCGGCTGGAATTTACAGAGTGGAGTTACTGTTATTGTTTTCGCGAACCTGAAAGACCTGGTTACACAAACCGTTGCTTCTGCTGAGAATGTATTATCTTCTGAAAACGAGTCCGTAGGGGATAAAATATCGCTTAAGAAAGCGGGTCATTCGACCCGCTTAAAATCCAGCCTATTAGCTTCTTAAAGGTCTAGTACCCTAGAGATCTGGGATCGAGAGCATCTCTCAGTGCATCCCCGAGGAGGTTGAAGCCCATAACAACAATGAATATGAATATCCCCGGTATTAGTAACCAGGGAGCTTCTGTCATTGCCTTTATACTTTGTGCCTGCGACAACATCAATCCCCAGCTTGCCGAAGGTTCAGTTATTCCCAGCCCAAGGAAACTTAAGCCTGCTTCTCCAAGAATGTATCCGGGTATCGACAGAGTTGCTGCAACGATAATGTACGTTGCCGTGTTCGGGATTATGTGCCGTAAAATAACTCGCGATGATGGATAACCCATAGCAACGGCTGCTTGAACGAACTCTGTCTCTTTCAGTCCCAGAACCATGCCTCGGATTACCCTTGACATCCCGGGCCAACCAATAAAACTCAGAATTACAACTATCAAGAGATAAGTCATATGCGAAGGTATGCTTGTAGGCAGAATCGCACGCAGCGAGATCAAAAGATAGAAACTGGGTATCGACATCAGAACCTCGGTGACCCTCATGAGAATTTCATCGGTAATACCACCAAAATATCCAGCGGCAC
The DNA here is from genome assembly GCF_002896535.1 of Mesotoga sp. B105.6.4. Taxonomy (NCBI): domain Bacteria; kingdom Thermotogati; phylum Thermotogota; class Thermotogae; order Kosmotogales; family Kosmotogaceae; genus Mesotoga; species Mesotoga sp. B105.6.4. The sequence goes on from NZ_JWIM01000004.1 coordinate 84,983, forward strand.
CTCCAATCGAAAGTCCAAGAGAGAAAGTGATAAGTATGGCAAGAAGTCCAATACTCATAGAAATTCTAGACCCAGCAAGAATCCTCGAGAATACGTCCCTTCCGTATCTGTCTGCCCCAAACAACAAGAGTTTCGATGGCTGGTCTGTTCCGAATAAGTGAATGTTAGTTGGAAATAACCATAAGAGCTTGTAATCCCAGGACTTGGCGAAGAACTTGATCGGGTACTTAACAGTTTCGTACTCTGTAACTTCGGGTTCGACGACTACTCCAAGAAGATTAGGTGAGATTTCGAGCTCGGTTAGAAACTCCTTTGCTAGCTCAACGTCTTCTCCATCAATGTCGATAACTTCATTGTAAATACTTATAGCCTCGAGAACAATGTCCTTGATTTCTGCTTCCTTTTGAGCAAACACTCTGTGAAGAGAACGCTCAGTTACGACTTTTACTGGCGGCCCAATCCTTTGAAGTTCTCTGAACCTGCTTGGGCTAAGGGAATCTATGGTGGTTCTATTAGAAGTCTCACTGACCATCATCTTTTCGAAGAGCTCCAGTTCGCTCAGCTTGATGTTCTGGATAACCGAGTAGTCGGGTTGTCCCAGATTAGCCCTATTGCCTTCTGCGTCAAGAGCATATCTAACCGTTTTTATGGTAAGAAATATATCTATTACCCCGTCTTTACCCTTTGTGAAAGTGGTTTCTGTGCCAGTTGACCTATCCAACGCAGTGATCGAACCTATTGAAACACCTTCAACAAATGTTGTTCTGTACGTTTCGGGGTCTCTTTCCATTACCCAGGCGTAAATGTAAGGAGCAGTAAGCTTACCGCTCTCGTCGGTCCAATGAACTCTTGAAGGTGGCGCAAAAGAAAGTCCCTGTGTCTGTTCATAAGGGTTGGTAGGGGACAAGAAGTCGGCCAGCAATGCTATGATGTACATGATTATCAGGATCCATAAAGAAATCATCCCCAACTTGTGCTTTCTCAAAGCTCTCCACACAAGCTGCCATCTACTCATGTACTTTACTTCAAAGAGATCTTCTTTACTGACTTCAGCACTTTTCAATGTATTGTTATCATTGGTTTTTTTCTTCTTCATTTTACACCCCTCAGCTCAGTCTATAACGAATTCTGGGATCGACCCATGCAAGCAGAAGATCGGCCAGCAGATTGCCGACTACCAGAAGGACAGCGGAAAGGAGCAACGTGGCCATGACAAGGAACAAATCCTGAGCATTCAGGGCTTCAATGACTAGTCTTCCCATTCCTGGCCAGCCGAAAACCGTCTCTGTAAGAACTGCGCCGCCGAGCAAACCAGAAAGTGCATATCCAAACATTGTGACTATAGGATTGATAGCATTTCGAACTGCGTGCTTGTAGATAACGTTCTTCTCAGGCATTCCCTTTGCCCTAGCAAAAAGAACATAGTCTTGCCTCAGCTGGTCGAGCAACTGACCTCTCATTTGCCTCATCAGACCGGCAAGTCCAGCAGTACCCAAGGTGACCATTGGCCCGACCACGTGCCAGAGATAATCACCGATCTTGCCGATAATACTCAGTTCGTTGAAGTTTTGCGAGATCAATCCTCCTATTGGGAACCACCCTGTCTTCGCCGACATAAAGAGCCATAGCAAAGCAAAGAAGAAGTTTGGAATAGAAATACCAATGAATGCAAGGAAGGCAAAAGCCTGATCACTGAGCGAGTATTGATGAAGGGCTGAATATATGCCAAGAGGAATGCCGATTCCCCAGGTAAAAATCAGTGTGGTGATGCTAAGCAGAAGAGTTGCTCCCAGTCTCCTGAAAACCAGTTCGAAGACAGGAATCCTGTAACTAAATGAATAACCGAAGTTCCCTGTAAGAACGTTGCCCAACCACTTGAAATACTGAACGAATACATTCTGATCAAGGCCAAATTGATTCTCAAGAACCTTTATCTGATCTCTCGAAATAGAAGGGTTTAACCTGTATGCATCCAAGAAATCACCGGGGGCAGCGGATATAATCATGAAGGCCAGTATAGAGACTCCGAGCAGAACCGGAATTGCTAGAATCAGCCTTCTAACTATATATTTCAGCACCTTATTCCCTCCTCAAAACTCACACTAAGTCTCTCGATGATACGAAAAGCGGGAGGGAAACCCTCCCGCAACGAGAATTAAGATATTACTCTTTCCACCAGCCTTCTAACTGGAATAGCAGGCCTGTTGCAGGTGTTAGTTTTTCGACCGGCATCTTAATATTGTTCTTGTAGACATAAAGGAAGTTCTGTGCCATTGTGAACACAATTGGCTGATACTCAGCAAAGAGCATCTGGAATTCAGCAAATAGGTCATATCTGTCTTGTGGATCAACCGCTGACGTCTGGAGTCTGTAGATTTCATCGACTCTCTTCTCCCAGTCGGGGAGAATATACATGTCCTCAGTTATGTGATCGTCAGGATTGTAGTCCGGAGGATAGTTCCAGAAGTGCAGTCCGCCGTCAAGCCTGTAAACGTTCCAGCCTGTTCCGGGGTCAACACTACCGGTGAGTCCAATGACGACAGCGTCGTAGGTCGCATCTGTCAGTCTTGAAACAACGGTATTGAAGTCAATAGGTCTGAAATTGACCTTAATTCCAAGTTTTGCAGCCCCATCGACGATGATGTTGCTTATTGCCTCTCTGACTACGTTTCCAGCATTTGTAGTGAGCTCAAACTCAATCGGGTTTCCATTTGCATCAACACAGGTTCCATCTGGAAGCCAGTCGAAGCCGCCTCTCCTGAGCTGAAGTCTGGCTCTAGTTATTGAGTACTTGTAATCGAATTTCTCGATTTCAGGGTAGTAGAAACCGCTTGATGGAGAGACCGGACCGTATAGAGGAGAGCCAAGCCCATTGTATAGAGATTCAATTATAGCGTCTCTATCCATCGCGTAGACGAAAGCTCTTCTGAACCCATCGTTTCTGAACCATTCTCGCTTAACGGGATCTGGGTTGTTGAAGTTGAAGGTAACAAACTGCGAGCCGAGAGCGGGACCACCGACACCGGTTATCCAGCCCTTATCTGCGGCCATTTCTGCTAGCCTTGGGAACTGCTCGGCAGTCGGTCCGTAGAGATCGATCTGTCCTGCTTCAAATCTGAGCAGAGAGGTATTCTGGTCGGCGAGAAGCTCGTAATTCAGCTTATCGAAGTATGGCAATCTTACACCGTTGCCATCGACTTTCCAGTAATATGGATTTCTCTCGAAAACGATTCTGACGCCTTCGATGTAATCTGTAATCACAAAGGGCCCCATTCCAACAAGCTTGTCAAAGTCAGCGATCGTCCAGAATTCCGGATAGGTACCGTTGGCGACAACTTCCTCGAGCACATGCTTTGGCATGATGGGGCGGAAGCCGATCTGCCTAAGGGCCGTTACCTGGGGAACTGTCCAGGTGAAGGAAATTGTGGTATCATCTACAATTTCTACAACCGGTAGCTGGTCGTTGGAATCCAGATAGGACCCGTTGCCGTTTGCCGTGTTTTCCGGGACAAAGGAAACATTTACGAATGTCCAGTAAACATCGTCAAGTGTGAATGGTGCTCCATCGGACCACTGAATGCCCTCTCTTATCTGCACGAAGAAAGTCAATCCGTCATCAGAGAACCACCAGTCTTTTGCAAGACCGGGAAGCGACGGCATACCACCCTCATCGGCTTCAATAAGAGTTGCCAGTATGAATCCTAGAGGATCTGTTGAACTAGTTTCCTGTGCCCAGTCATAGTTAAATGTCTTTGGATCTCCCAAGCCCCAGTAATAGAAAGTACCTCCGGGCTTGCCGTTCCATGTCTCTTCTACGTGATACTCGGGAGCTGCGAAAAGGATTCCAACAGCAATGAGTACTACGAGAAGCACTAAGAGTTTCTTCATTTACTTTCCCCTCCTTGTTCATGAGATGTGGAATAAAGATGGCACGCAACATAATGGTTTTCATCCGCCTTGAACATGGGCGGATATTCCTTGGTACAAATATCCATTCTGTACTTGCATCTCGGATTGAAGAAACAGCCAGACGGTCTGTTTATTGGACTGGGAACCTGTCCGCCAACCAGGTCTTTCCGGTTACGTTTCTTCTTTGGATCGGGTATTGGAGCAGCCGCCAGGAGCGCCTTTGTGTAAGGATGCAATGGGTTGCTGAAGATCGACTCACTATTGCCCTGCTCTACGATCCTACCAAGATACATGACAGAGACTTCTTGAGAAATAAACCTTACCAGAGAAAGATTATGAGAGATAAATACATAACCTGCATTGAGCTGCTCCTGCAGCTTCTCAAAGAGATTGACTATCTGAGCTTGAACCGAAACATCCAAGGCAGAAGTCGGCTCATCGAGAACGATGAGATCGGGGTTTACACTGATAGCCCTTGCAACGGCTATTCTCTGCCTCTGACCACCGCTGAACTGGTGCGGATATCTGTCCACGTGATATTGCTTAAGACCGACTTTTACAAGCAGTTCCTTCACCATTTCAACTGCTTCGTCAAGGTCTTTTGCAAGTTTGTGAAAAAGGAGTGGTTCAGTTAACATCTGCCCAACTGTCATCCTTGGATTCAGAGAAGACATTGGGTCCTGAAATACTATCTGTGCCTTTTGCCTGAGAAGCTTCTTCTTGTGATCTGACTTATCAAATAGAATATCGATTGCCTTGGAAGAGTCCTTATTGACACTATTGTAGATCTCGTACATCTTCTTTTCGAAAGGCTCAAAACCAACTCCGTCACCATTATTAAATTTCTCCGTATCGAAATACTTCTCTTTCAGATACTGTTTTGCCCTTCGCTTCTTCATGAAGTAGAAAGTGGTGTCTTCTTCATCAATGAGCATCTCTCCATCAGTCACTTCATGAAGGCGGATAATCGACTTACCGATTGTAGTCTTGCCACAACCCGATTCTCCAACTATACCGATTGTCTTTCCTCTATCTACCGAGAAAGAAACATCATCAACTGCCTTGACGAATCCTACAACTCTCTCGATGAGGAAACCTTGCTTGACTGGAAAGTATTTTTTCAGATTTCTAACTTCAAGAAGCTTCATTCTTGAGCCTCCTTGACCAGCAATACTTTGTTAGTGATTGGGTTCCAGCATCTGACGAAATGATTATCCTTCATTTGCTCAAGCTGTGGCATCTCTTTGTAGCATTTGTCTGTTGCTCTTGAGCACCTTGGAAGGAATGGGCATAGCACGGGTGGATTCAACATAACTGGCGGCTGGCCAGGAATAGGAAGGAGTTTATCTTGTTTTATATCAAGTCTTGGAATGCACTCAAGAAGTGCAAATGTGTATGGATTCATCGGACTGTCAAAGATTTCGAGAGAGTCCGCCATTTCCATTTGATAGCTTCCATACATAACGCTGATTCTCGTAGCAATTTCAGCGATTACTGCGAGATCATGGGTAATGAAAATCATGCTGCTGTTGAACTGCTCCTGAAGATCCTTCATCAGTTCTAAAATCTGAGCTTGAACTGTCACGTCTAGAGCTGTTGAAGGCTCATCGGCAACCAGGATTTCAGGATCGCACGACAGCGCTATCGCTATTACTACTCTCTGGCGCTGTCCCCCGGAGAGTTGAAAGGGATAATCATCGATTCGTTCGGAAGGCTTAGGAATTCCTACCTGTTCGAGAAGCTTTATCGATCGTTCTCTTGCTTCCTCTTCGGTAACTTTCTTGTGATGAACAATGGTCTCTATCATCTGGTTACCAACTGTGTACATCGGGTCAAGGGAGGTCATAGGGTCTTGAAAGATCATCCCTATGTGTTTTCCCCTGACTCTGGAGAAACTATCTTTCGGAAGCTTTGCCAAGTCAATATAATCCTTTTCACCGCTATTACTGAATTCGTCGGTTAAAAAGAGAATCTCGCCACCAGCAATAAAGCCTGGGTTATCAACCATTCCGGCAACTGTTTTCACAGTTACACTCTTACCAGAACCGGTCTCTCCAACTATTCCCAAGACCTCATCTCGATAAAGATCGAAAGAGACATCTTGAACGGCCTTAACAACTCCCTCGGCCATATTGAAGTGAGTAGAGAGGTTTTTTACCGAAAGGATTGGCCTTTCCTGCAACCAAATCACCCCATATTCATTTTTCTCGAATTATCACCCACGGAGTTAAGTAAATGCTTACTGTATAATTATTACATATATTTGCACATAATATCAAGTGGCCGGAGGCGATGTATGTTAGAAGCAGTAAGGGAAATATGGTTTGGAGAAGGTACTACCTACGTCAAGATATGTTACGGTAATGTGTATGCTGACGGAGAAGCAGGACAACTTGGAGATCGTGGAAAAGTGGACGGACTGGATATCTTGTCAGTAAATGAGTCGAATAATGAGATTCTTATCAAAGTAGATGGAATAATAGATAAGGACAGAGGTGAATCGGTGGACATCAGGATCGATGAGACGAGGAGATGGGACATCTCGCAGCAGCACACTGCGCAGCACCTGTTATCGGCAGTGTTTCTTCGAGAATTGGATGCCGAAACCGTTGGGTTTCAGATGGGGGAAGAACACACGACAATCGACCTTTCGCTTGGTGTTCTCACAGATGATATGATTTCTCACGTTGAGAGAATCTGCAACGATTTGATCGGTGAGAATCTTCCAGTAAAAAGCTTCAGTGTCAAAAGATCTCAGCTCCAGGAGTTGGGATTGAGGAAAGAGATAGATCGGAGAATCAGCGAAAGTGACAAGGACATCAGAGTGATTGAGATTGAAGGGATAGATGTAAGCGCCTGCTCGGGTCTTCATGTTGAGAGGACGGGGCAAATTAGGCTCGTGAAAATCCTGAAACGCGAGAAAGTCAAGGGTTCTCTCACCAGAGTTTTCTTCGCCGCGGGAAATAGAGCCCTAGATGACTATGTCGCAAAACACAATCTCACAACCAAGTCGGCTTTATTTCTTACCTGCAAATACTCCGATCTGCCGAATCGGATCGAATCCTTAATAGGCGAGCTCAAAGCAAGCAATTCGATAATAAGAAGCCTCTCTGAAAGGCTAGGTCATTATATAGCGGAAGATATTGATAGATCGCGATCGAGGATTACTTTTCTTGAAGAAGAGGAGAGTGTTCTAGCTGCAATTACCAAATTCGTCACACTGGAAGAGTATCTTATTATTGGAAAGGCAAATGATAGATTCCTGCTTTTTGGTAAAGGCTTTGACTGTCAGGAGGTCCTTACAAGAGTCAAGGAAGAACTGGAAGTTAGAGGTGGTTCTGGTAAGGATAGAGGGCAGTTTCTTTTCGAAGGAGATTTTTCAGCGGTAAAGGAGCTTATTCTAAAGAACTTCTCATAATTGGAAGAGTTGGTGAATGAATTGAAGACGAGAATTCCTCCGAATAGTATTGAATCTGAAGAGGCTGTTATAGGGAGCATCTTGATTGATCCAGATGTGGTCCCGGATGTGATGGAGCTTCTCACAAGTAGGGATTTCTACTCTCGAAAGAACCAGTTGATCTTCTCCGCAATGGAGAAGTTGTTTGATGAGGGGAGTCCGGTGGATATTGTGTCAGTTACTGAAAGACTAAGAACCGGCGGAGTGCTCGAAGAAATGGGAGGCGAAATCGAGCTTGCCAAACTCGCGGATGTCGTTCCAACTTCTGCCAACTTCTTTTATTACGGCAAGACTGTAAAGGAGAAGGCTCTTCTGCGATCGCTGATAACTGCGGCCAGCTCGATAGTTGAAAACGCATATGAGGGAGAAGAAACAGACGAGATCCTTGACAATGCAGAGAAAGCGATATTCCAGATTACAGAGGCGCAGATTTCGAAGACGTATCAGCATATTGGTAAAATAATGCATGAGCTATTCCAGAATCTTGAAAGGCTGAAAGAGAATGCGGTGACCGGTAGGATCACGGGTATCGCATCTGGTTACAGGAAATTGGATGAAGTTACCACAGGATTTAGACCGTCGGATTTAGTTATTGTTGCTGCACGTCCATCGATGGGAAAGACTGCTTTTGCTCTTAGTCTGGCAACCAATATGTCTCTGAGATTTCAGTTGCCAGTAGCTGTCTTCTGCCTTGAGATGTCGAAGGAACAGCTTGCACAGCGACTTCTGTGTAATGTCACTAATTTTGAACTATCTCGCCTCAGGGCAGGAGATATTGGCACTGAAGATTGGAAACGTTTGACAAATGGTGCCAGTACCCTGCAGACGGCTCCTATAATTATAGACGATGAACCATCCCTTGATCCCAGAACGCTCAGAGCAAAGGCGAGGAGAATCAAGATGGAGCACAACGTTCAGGTCATATTTGTCGATTACCTCCAACTGATGCATACGAAAGGCAGATCCGACAACCGTCAGCAGGAGATCTCGGAGATCTCGAGATCTATGAAGCTCCTGGCAAGGGAATTGAACATCACCGTTGTTGCACTTTCGCAGCTTTCCAGAGCGGTGGAGCAAAGAGAAGACAAGATGCCGCGTCTTAGTGATCTCCGTGAGTCTGGAGCTATTGAACAAGATGCTGACACAGTGATGTTCCTTTATCGTGATGATTATTACAAAGATAAGAGCGATGTAAGCAATTTTCCACAGGTTACCAAAGTGATAATCGGAAAGCAAAGAAATGGTCCGGTAGGTACCATAGAACTGATGTTCCATCCAAAAACTGCAACTTTTTACGACAAGGCGTTTGAAGAAGAATGATGATAGAAGCATTTGATTTGACAAGGCGTTTCGGGGATCTAACAGCCGTTGATAATCTGAATCTGAGAGTATCGTCAGGAGAGATATACGGTTTTCTTGGACCAAACGGCGCGGGCAAGACAACTACTATAAAGATGCTGACCGGAGTAATTGCTCCTAGCTCGGGAAGTATACGAATTGCGGGGCTCGATATTGAAAGAGACCTCATGGAGATCAAACAGATAATATCTGTTGTTCCAGATGAACCTAAGATGTACGAAAATCTCAAGGGAATAGAATTTGTGAAGTTCATAATCGACATATACAAGCTTCAACCCGAAGAGACCATATCAAGGCTTAGAAATCTGGCAGACGCGTTCAAGATCGATTACCTTGGAAAGTACATAGGAGATTACTCTCATGGGATGAAGCAGAAACTCATGGTTGCCATTGCTCTTATGAGAGAATCATCTGTGATATTCCTCGATGAACCTACCGTTGGCCTTGATGCCTCAAGCGCAGGGAAGCTGAAAGCATGGCTTAGAAACATTGCAAATAGGGGAGCAACTGTATTCATGACAACTCACGTGCTCGAAGTAGCGGAAAAGATGTGCGACAGAATTGGAATTATTGATAGAGGTAGGATGATCGCAGAAGGCACGCTTTCTGATCTGAAAGAAAGCTTCGGCAGTGTGGAGTCAAGTCTTGAGGATCTCTTCCTGGACATTACCGGTGATAACGGTGTGAAGGCCTTGATAGAGAGTCTGGAGGGGGAAGAGTGAGGGTTTTTCTGACATTTCTGCACGAGATTCTTGTTGGATCGATAGCAATCTCTCAGCTCTTCTTCTGGGAAGCCTCACTTTCAGCCGGATTGATGCCTTTATCGATTCTTATGGGAATAGTCGTCTACAGACAGGAGTTTGAAAAGAACATATGTTCAAAAGATATGCTTACTGATAGTGCCAAGGGAGTTCTAAAGAAGCCATCTGTCCTGATACTCTTGATTTCGTTGTTGATCTGCTGGAACAGGAGTCTCTTTTCGATTCTTGGTTTTGTTTCATCTATGGCCTTAGTGATCTCACTCGCTTCGTTTTCCTTTCTTCCATTTAGAAAGCTGAGGAGAATAGAGGAGAAATCTGTAGCGGTCTTCATTGCAGCTACCACGCTTATAACAGGTTGGGTATTTCCATCAATTCTGAAATCTTCGCTGTTTACCAGCGGATATCTTCCTTCTTTCTGGCTTCTCCAAATTGTTTCTGGCGACCTTACTGCTTTCATCCTTGTTGTTGTTTTGTCCCTATGGCTTATTAGAATCAGATATCGATTCGACAAGAAAGGCTGAGATTACAAGCAAAACATGAGCTTAACTATAGTTGGCTTTCTAAGTAGTAAAATCGTTATAAGAAACCATTGAAAGGAGCTGAATAATAAATGCAGATTTCACTTGATCAATTCTTGGGTGCGATAATGTCCAGAGTAGATAATCTTGAGGCAACCATAGATGATCTGAGACTCAGAACAAACATCGCTATGCGTTTGGTAAAGTCGGCCGTTCCTCAGCTAACGAAAGATGATGTTGAGAGGGCAGTAAGTGAAGAGCTGGAGGTAACGAAAGAAGCAGGAATGATGGAAGAAAACGACGAAATAGAGGCGATTTCTGAGAAGCTTACAGAAAGTATCTATGGGTGGCTTGAAGGGGACGTATCTGAACTCAGAGAGAAAATGGATGCCTACAGAAAGAAGCTTCAGGAAGCTATGGAAGCTGAGAAGAGCAAAGTAATCGATGTTGCTCCTGCCGGTTTTGTTAACCAGCTTGGTCAGGAGATAGGTAACAAGAAGGGCAAGATAGTTTTCTAGAACTATGGTTGCGGAGAACTAGTAATGACTGAGGCGCTTTTGCGCCTCAGTTTTCAATATATCCCTTAAGAAGCTTCAAAGTATTTTCGAGCGCTCTGTAATGAGTCCTTTCGTATCCGTGAGAGGCTTCAACTCCGGGACCGACTAGTCCAAACCTGACATCGTATCCAGCTCTCAGAGATGCTTCCACATCAGATCCATAAAAGGGATAGATGTCTACTGAGTATTCGGCTTTCACTTTCTTTGCAGTTTCGATCAATCCCTTAACGATTGAGTGATCGTAAGGTCCACCCGAATCCTTAGCACATATCGAGACCACAAATTCATCGGTCTTCAGAGTATCGCCTATCGCTCCCATATCAACAGAGATTATCTCTTCGCAATCATCTGGCATCGCAGCCGATGCACCATGTCCTACTTCTTCATAGTTCGAGAAAAACAAGTAGATTTTTCTTCCGCAGATCGCTTCGCCAGAAGAGACTTTCTTTGCTAACTCTAGAAGGATTGCTGCGCTTGCTTTGTCATCAAGATGTCTTGACTTCACAAAACCACTATCGGTAACCATCACTCTAGGATCAAATGAAACGAAATCCCCTGCTTCAATACCAAGGTTTTTAAGATCTTCTTCGCTTCTTACCAATTCGTCTACCCGGATTTCCATATTTGATATCTTGCGTTCAAGAGTCCTTGCATTTTCAAAGACATGAACGGAAGGTGATATGGACTGGATTGTTCCCGTGAAGGATTTTCCGGTTTTCGTGTGAATTACGCAGTTCTCGTTTTCAATGCTATTCATTGTGAATCCGCCAACGTTGGTTATCTCTAACCGGCCATTCGGCTTCAGGGATTTAACCATAGCCCCAAGCGTGTCAACGTGTGCAGCCAACACCAGAGGTCTTCCTTTGCCGCCGAGCTCTGCCACCAGAGCTCCCTTTCTTGTTCTTCGCGGACTGAACCCCATTTCCTGCAGTTCAGACTCAAGATAGCCAATAACGGTGTTGGTGAATCCGGATGGACTTGGTATGTTGGCTAGATCGACTAGTTTCTTCACAATGTACATCTCGCTGTATTTCAAGTAACTCCCTCCACTTCTATCTGAGCAAACCTTTGACAATCATATCAGTGGCTTCTTCCTCGCTCAACCCTTTTGACATCAAGGTTTCCATCTGCTTGACATTTACTCTGCCAATAGAGGCTTCGTGTGTCAGTTCGGCCTTCTCGTTTTTTACATACAACTCAGGCATAGTACCTACTTCTACAGAATCGCCCTTAATGATTTCGTTGCACTCAATATGGCCTCTCGAATATGGTGCGTTTCCATAGGCTTTGTTGATGATTTTCGCCTTACTTCTGTCTGTAGCAAAAACAGTAGTTTTTGCAATTCCGGATGAGCCTTCGCCATTCAGATGGAGCTCTTCATCAATTTCGAGATAATCGTCTTCACGCTCATATACTTTTGATTCGATATGCGCTGTAGAATTCTTCTCAAGATTGACGTTCATCTTTACAAAGAGCTTTCCTACTCTAGTCTTGGTAAGATAGAACATATTCTGGAATCTGCCACCTTTTCTAACGACTGTATTGTAGGTTGCCCTAACCGTTACTCCGCCGTCCTTGCTGTGCATGTGAGTGTCTTCGTAGAACATCTCAGCGTTTTCTCCAACATCGGTGTCGGCAACCATCGAGTGCGTGAAATTCACTCCGCTCGGGAATACGCAGTGTGATATGAATTTCGCCCGGGCTCGACTTCCAAGACGGTTGTGAATAAGCACTTCCTGTGTTCCTTCAGGTTTCAGATAACCTGTGCATAGGTGAATAGGGTTTTCGATAACAACGTCATCTTCAATATCGAGCCAGATTTCCACTCCGTTATCCAATTCTTTTGCTCTAACATGGACACCTTCGACCGTATTCCTTCCGATCACTTTGTTCCCGCTCACTATAATAGAGACGATGTCTTTGCGCAGAAAATCAGAGACGTTACCGCCTGATTTTTCGTACTCTTTTGCGATAGCAGTGAATTCCCTCTCATAACTTGATTCAATCATTTGCAAGACCGCCTTCTGTAATCGGTTCATTTATGTGCTGACAAGTGTCACAGAGTTTCCTGTAGAAGCTGACAATCTCTTCTGGCTCGCCGGAGGCAATCATTCTTCCCCCACAGAGAAGATATGCTTCATCTGCCATTCGCGCAATCTCTTCACGATGAGTGATGATTATTACTACCGAACCCTTATCTCGCAGTCTTTCAAGAACTCGTTCAATCATCTCCATGGACATAATGTCAATGCCTGAGTCTGGTTCGTCAAGGATCGTTACTCTAGGATTTACCAGCATTATCGAGGCGAGTTCCACTCTCTTTCTTTCCCCTCCACTGAGTGACTCATCGACAAGTCTATCTAGATATTCCTTGTTGAGTCCCACAATTGACAGGGTCTCATCGAGTTCTTCTCTCGAGAGTCTTAGTTTTCCGCCGAGCGTCAGATACTCTTTCACAGTAAGTCCTTTGAACCTGGCCGGTTCCTGCCAACTCAGAGAAATTCCCTTCTTTGCCCTGTCAGATACTGATAGAGTGTCGATTTCTTCGCCATCTAGAAGTATCTTTCCTTTGTAGTCGTTGTGAGATTCTAGCCCCATCAGCACATATGATAGAGTTGATTTTCCTACACCGTTGTTTCCAAGAATCGCGTAAACACGTCCTTTTTCAAAGGAAGCAGTGAGACTGTTCAGAATGTTTCGTTCATCTCGGATTAACTTGACCTCTTTAACTTCCAGCATTTATATACCTCCATCTTCTTCAACACTATCATAAGTCCGATCAATAACGTCAGCAATACCCGAAGTATTACCTGTGTAACACCCAGGTGACGTTTAACGGGTTACCAAAGTGAATAAAGCTGAAGGAACTTCTCGATTTCGTTTAGGGCTGATTCGGCCTTCTCAAGTGCTATTCCTGAGAACTGTTCTTCTTCCATCTCTCTCATAATTAGGGATGAAGTTTCCTCGCTCCAGAAATATACTTCTTCGTAAAGATTGTCGAACCATTCTCTTGAAACGTAATCCTTTAGAGGAGTTAGCTGGCCAATGCTGCCTAATGGGACGACTCGATTCGTTGCTTTCATCGTATTCCAGGCAAAGACCTCTCTCTCTGCTATCTCTTGAACCTTATCCAGTCCATCGAGACCGTAGAGAAGAAGTACGTTTCTTGAATACTCGCCGTAGACGTTGTTGCTTCCCTTCAACCATCCACCAGGGTTGTATTCGATGGCGGTTTCGTAGAGTGTCTCGAGATGCCCTCTCTTAGATTTCGGAAGCTTCCTGATCGAATCTACTAGAGAGGTTAGAGAGCCGCTGTCTGCAACAAAACCTTCGAGTTTCTCCAGTTCTTCTGAGACTCTCTCGGCGGCAGCCATCGCGCGGAAAAGCAAGCTTGCCACATTTCTCACTACCTGAAGATCGGGAGATATCTTTGTGGACCTCAGAAGAGCATCTATCGCATCCAGAGTCACTTGATAGTCGATAAGCAGATTGATATCCAAGACCTCTAGCAGAGCAGAAACATCGGTAGCCGTAAGGTCTGCTCGCAACAAACCGGGTAACTCTCTAAGGTATGAGTGATCGATTTCCAACTCGCTGAGCATACCTCCCGGCGATGTGTCTTCGTTAAGCCAGGTCGAGAAGACATCTTCTCTGGCGAATATCTCTGTGAAGGCATCGGCTAATGCATTGCCCGACATATTGAGCTTTAGACGGAAATCTTCCTTTCTCTGAGCAGTCAAATACATGTATCCTATGTAAGCCTCTGACAAATATTGGCCTCTGGAAATCTCTCTAGATGTCGACAGATTACGCATCGCGGAGTAGAAACTGTTTGACGAGTCCTGCCTCGCCCTTAGAAGCGCTGAAGAAGCAGATCGTAGCTTAGAATCCAGCGCGGATAACGTTGACGCAAAGGCATTTTCTCGTTCTTCAGAAGCCATATGTTGAAGCAACTCTGAGGGTGCCTCAGGATAAGTCTTCTGCAATTCAATCAATCTATCGGGAATATAGTCATCATGTTGAAGATAGGAGTACCTTCCCTCATAGTCCTCAAGATTCTCGATTTCCCTCTTGATACTTCCGATCGAGTTTACTAACTCTGGAATCTGCGGGTTTATGCTTTCAATTCTTCTGTAGTCAATGTAGCCTTTTGTGAAAAGGCCTTCCGCGAAAAACGTTCTACTCATCAGAACTGATGTACTCAGCGCGAATACAACCAGCAGTAGCGGAAGTACCTTTGACATAGGAACAGTGACTCCCTTCGCTTCGGAAAACTCAGGGCTCATGATGAATCCAAAAAGGAAGACAGCTAGTAATGCGTTTGGCATTAGATGACCAGGAAAGGAAAGTACTGAATGAACGAATATTATCAGTAACCCGGCTTCGAGAAAGAGATACTTTGTGACCTTCTCGACAGAGGAGGATCTCTTCACCACCCCGACAGTGTAGAAAAGCATTGCAACTATGAAGGTCATAATTAGGACGATTCCGATTATTCCTGTTTCACTCATCTGCTGAAGATACTCGTTGTGGGTTCGGATGCTGTTCAGACCTGCAACATACATGTACTCTGGCTCTTCAGTCAGTACCTTTCCCATATTCTCCGTAGAAAGATACTTGTATGATCCGAAGCCTGTACCCAGAAAGGCTGAACTCTCCCACTGTTTGATAGCTGCTTTCCACTGAAGAATTCTGACGTCGACGGAAACGTAGTCGTCAGTGGTATACGTTAACCTCTCAGAGAAGCTGAAACGGCCGCTTGTCAAAGGGTTGTCTCCAGAGTAGACGATCATAATTACTATCGTGGAGATAATAAGAAGAATGACAAATAGCCTGCTAAATATAGAAATGAAGGATCTGAGTTTGAACCTCAGAATTGAGAAAATCAAGAAGACTACTAGAAAGACCATCGATATTATTACTGAATAATAGACTGCTCTTGTTTGGCCTATCACTATTACAATCAAGAAAAGTGAGTAGAGTGAAAGGTAGAAGTAGTGACGAATCTTCTCGTGCTTCCAGATCTTCTTCTTGGAAACGGTTAGAAAAGCAGCTGGAAATAGCAGCATTGCCATTAGGTCGGTCGTGAAGTTCACGTTTCCTATAACGGATGAGAGATTTCCTCTTGTGAACGGATTGTTCTCAGTCCCCCAAAGCAAGCCATATCCTGTGTAGAATGAAAATACGGCATCAAAGGCTATGATGAGCCCCGCAAACAGGAAAAGTTGGAGAATAGTCAGTAGAGTTTCCTGTTTCTCTGCCGAGATGAGCAATGAAAAGAGGAGAAAGAGAAGCAGATTCATTGCAAAACCGAGTGAAGTAAGAAAGACGTTTGGCAGCGTGTTCAGAAGTTGGAAGGTAGTCAGACACGCATGGAATCCAAACAACAATGAAAGCAGCTGCGGAAGCGTTACTCTGACACTGCAGGGATTTCTCACAGCTTTCAATGAGAAAGAGACTATGAAGATCGCTATTGAGACCGATGCAAAATAGAACTTAGGTATGCCCATGTCCCAGGTGAAGCCCTTGATTGCGAAGAGCGAAGATCCGAAAACTAGAACAGCAAGAAACAAGAATCTTCCTTTTCGCATTGTGTCCCCTCCCCACAGTCTTCTCTCAGAGCCCCAATTACTGTAAGTGACGAAGACTCATGAGAGAAATTGCTACTCCACTATCGTAACGATTACCTCACGGCTCCTAGGACCGTCAAATTCGCAGAAATAAACGCACTGCCATGTTCCCAGCGCGAGTGAATTGTCTCTGAAAGGTATTGTAACTGAAGAACCAACCAAGGAAGCCTTAATATGTGCATCAGAATTCCCTTCGCGGTGTCTGAATCTATCACTTTTTGGAATGCTTTTTCCCATCCATTCTAAGATGTCCTGAACAACATCTGGATCGGAATTCTCGTTGATTGTTACTCCTGCCGTGGTATGCGGAACAAAGACATTAACAATACCGTGTGAGACCCCAGACTCTCTAACTGACTCAACTATGAAATCGGTAATATCTATCAGCTGATTTCTAAGGCTTGTTTTTACAGCATATCTCATAAGAATCAATGGAAGACCACGTTTGTAATAATTACCACGTATCCGTTGTGCTCTTCAAGCTGAACTTTGACGTTTTCTTCCTTAACCTTATACTTATCGGCAACGTAAGTCTTTATCTGGTGTACCATATCCTTACCGCTATTCTGGAGGATATCTTGAGGGATCACTTCTCTCACCGGTACTGAATACCTCCTGCCACCAGTTATGGAATCAAGTCTATCCTTTGCTTCTTTTCTGCTTCCTTCGGTTTTCTTCTTCTTCCTGAAAAGTCCAAAGAACATACACTTCAACTCCCTCTTAGTCTCTTCTGAAGATGCGCTTAAGGAATTCAAGGAATCCTTTCGATCCTTGCTCAAGGATATCCCGTTCAACGGGGATCGGTTCTCCCTTCATCCTCAAAGCAATGTTCTCGAAGACCTTTCCGATTCCTTCTCCATTTCCGTTCAGGATAACCGGTACACCCTTGTTTGTTGCTATGATCACCTCGTCACTATCTGGAATAATCCCGATCAGGTCGATTGCGAGGTTACTTTGAATATCCTCTCTTGTAAGCATATCACCACGTTTGACCATCTGAACTTTGAAACGGTTTATCACGAGTCTGATATTCGCTTCCTGCATCCCGGAGTTCTCCAGAAGTCCGATGACCCGATCAGCGTCAGTAATGGCTGGAAGTTCGGGAGTAGTAACAATCAAAGCTTTTTCAGCTGCAGCTATGGCGTTCCTGAATCCTCTCTCTATTCCTGCAGGTGAGTCCACAATGACATAGTCAAACTTCGGATACAGCTCACTAATCATTTTCTTCATATCTTCGGGGGAAAGCATTTCTTTCGTTGCAATTTGTGAGGCCGCGAGTAGATAAAGTCCCTTGATTTGCTTATGCCTCACTAGCGCTTCAGAAGCAGTTACCTTACCATTTGCAACATCTAGAATTGTATGCACAACTCTATTCTCAAGACCCAATGTGATGTCCAGATTCTTGAGACCTATGTCTGCGTCAATAAGGCAAACCTTCGCCCCTGAATTGGCAAGAGCACAACCAATATTGGCCGTGATTGTTGTCTTGCCGACTCCCCCTTTTCCGGAAGTCACAACGTATACTTTGGCCATTTCTATCTACCTCCAGCCGTTAGACTTTTCTGAATTATAGCATTACATTAATACTTCAGCAGTAACTAGCCCGATTTTCAGTAATTTATCAATTCAAAGATGCGAAATAGACAGAACTTAAGATACTTGGTCTCGAATATCGAAGTAACCTCTGGATGATCCAGTGATTGTCCACCCCTGAAAGCTACTAGACCCAATTTCTTACAATCGTGAAAAGCATCATTGATCGTTCTCATCCAATCTTCTTCCGAAACGATCTGTGTGCAAGAAGAAGAAGCAATCAATGCCCCGTCGTTTAAACTCTTGATTACTCTCAGGTTCAGTTCTTTGTAGCCCCTGAGAGCGTTCTTCTTGGAAGATGGAGATTTCGCCATTGCCGGAGGGTCTATTACTGCAAGACCAAAGCCTGAAAGACTGTTCTCTCTCAAGTAATCAAAAGCATTTGTCTTGATGAACTCACACTTATCAGAGAACCTGTTTATCTCTGCTACTTCCTTTGCGACGGAGAGCGCACGCTCAGAGGAATCGACCAGTATCGCACTTCGTGCTCCTTTGTTTATGCAATGAAAGGAGAAATTACCTGTGTAAGAAAAAACGTCGAGTACTCTTCGACCGGCGGCGTACTCTGATAAGCGCTTTGCGTTTTCTCTCTGATCGAGAAAAAAACCGGTCTTCTGGCCTTTTGTGTCTGCAAGAAAACTAATCCCGTTTAAGCTGAATGGCAGAAGCTCCGGCCCGTTGCCGTACAACCATCCTTCTTTAGCTTCCAGGCCCTCCTTTGCAATGGAGATTCCTTCGCTCTTTTCGAAAATCCCCTTTGGTTTCAAAACGAGGATCAAGGCTTCGATGATTTCCTTCTTCATTAGCTGGATGCCAAGAGTATTGAATTGAACAACGAGCCAATCGGAGAATCTATCAACTATCAATCCTGGTAGACCATCCGCCTCGCCGAATACGATTCTCAAGGCGTCACTATCTTCCAGAAGTAGAGACTTCAGTTGTATTGCTCTTCGGATTTTTCCTGAAAAGAAGTCTGTATCGAGTTTGCAGTTCCTTCTTGTAATGAATCTTACTCTTATCGTGGAACCGGAATTGTAGTAACCCTTTCCCAAGAATTGCCCAGAATACGTAAACACGTCCACTATGCAACCATCAACGAGCGGGTCGTGTTTTTCGATTTCGTTGTCGTAGACCCACGGATGGCCAAAAGCTACCCTCCTCTTGATTTCTTTCTTGAGGAACACTCTGGGGCTCAATCGCTTATTATCCTCTTGTAAAGATTAACGAAGAATTGCTTGTCGAAGTCACCCGGCGTCTTTTTCAGATGAGATGCTTTAGAGGTCTGATCGGACCATTTCTCTATCTCTTCTTCGGAGAGCTGTAATGAGACTCTTCCTACACCAAACTCCTGTAAGAAGGCGTTAAGCTCATCCAGATCAGTGAAAGGTTCTATTGCACCGCTTATTCTATTCGGGTCGGTTCTGGCTATTCTTTCGAATATCCCAATCAACATGAGTGCATTTGCCATTCCATGCTTTATGCCTTTGAAGGATGAGAGAGGATAACCTGCGGCATGAACTGCGGTCGTTCCCGTGTGGGCAATAACAATCCCGGCAAGTGTCGCGGCGAACTGTATCCGCTCTCGGGAAGAGACATCATTTTCATTCTTCAAGACTTCACGGAGTGATTGCTTTATAATCTTCGTTGCTTCCTTCGAAAGCATCTTCACCAGGGGGTTCTGTCCCTTGTTGACTGCTTCGCCTTCTATAGAATGAGATAAGGCATCGAGTGCAGTTGAAATTGTCACATCCACGGGCATTGTTACGGTGTATCTCGCATCCAAGAAAGAGATTCTAGGAAATGTTGAAGGCATGCCAAAGCCCTTTTTCGAACCTTCCGGATCGGTTAAAATCGAGTACTGTGTAACTTCACTTCCGGTCCCAGACGTGGTGGGGACTGTGACAATTGGAAATGCGGGAAGATCCTTTCCTTTGAATAGATCTCTGCAGCTGCAGTTGCCATTCTTCCCAACTACTGAGATAGCCTTGGCAGCATCTAGCGGACTGCCACCACCGATAGCTAACACGAAATCGCACGCGCTATTTGAGAGCATTTTTCCGCCCTTCTCAATTGTTGAGAAGGAGGGATTCTCTTCCACTTCATCAAATAATGTGCTTGGAATATCCAACGCGTCAAGCACTTCCTGCACATCGTCAAGTGCCCCGCTCTTTATTGCTGAAGACCTTCCAGTGACTATGAAAGCATTAGTTCCGATCTCTCTGAACAGCTCATTATTATGACTTATTGTTTTAGTCCCCGAGAAGACTCTAGTTGGCAGGAAATATTTCCACATTCAATCACCTTCTATAGATCAACTTAATCAATACTTCTTTTGATTCGGTTGCCGTTTTCTCAAGTTGAGACCAGTATTCGTCTTTGAGATTAACAGGCTCTTTCAGAGAACTGTTGATGGCTAGACTCAAGCTCTCGCAGCTTCCTTCAAATGAGAGTTCGCAATCCTTGTTAAGAGATCTCACAAATCTATCGAGTTTCGTGTTCTTCTTCCACACAAATGGAACTCCTAATGAGATAGCGAGAATTGCTCCGTGAAGACGCTCAGTAATTATCAGTTCTGCATTGTTGAAGATTCTTATCATGCCTTCGAGGTCTTCGGGAGGCTTTCTAACTTTGAATCCATTTGATCTGGCCTTAGATTCGAGCTCACTTCTCTTTTCTTCGTCATGATGATTGTGAAAACCCACAGCGCACACTTCAGTCAGATTGTTCAGCCTCAGCGAATTGAGGACGTCATCAACACTTGTTCCATTCTTCAATACAATTACCGCAAGACCACTTTCGGTTGTTCGTTTTTCCGGAATTATTCCCATTTTCTGCAAATAGTAGGGGCCGTAGTCAGTACCTGAGATAACTCTCTTCGAGATAGAAGCGAAATATTTGTAGCTGACTAAGTCTCTCATTACACCAAAGGTAAGAGGATTATTCAGCAGCTTATTTAGAGCCTTTCTGTTGATCTGTCTGTTCAACGGTCCAAAACCTTGAGAGAGAAGAAGCAGAGGTTTCCCCCTGTTAAGGGTATGCCTGGCAATCTCATAATAGTAAAGGAAGCTCCTCCAACTAGTCTGGTCCTGTAGGAGATTTCCCCCTCCGAAGATGGTGACAATTGAGTGCCTAATTGAGTTTGTGATCTCACCAATACTAAAGCGACTAACCAATCTGATATCGAGTTTCGAAGGGAATCTATGAGTTATTTGCTCTATTTGAGAAGATGCGGGCAAGTATATTGGCCCTTCAAACCCTATCTCATCAATTAGGGATAGTGATGAAAGCAATAGTAGATCGTCGCCAAGGTTATTATATCCATAGTAACCCACCAGCGTCAGCCCGCCAAAAGAAAACTGTCTCACCTCAAAACCTCCAGGAACATTCAACGATAATATTCTATCACATGTGAATCATCGAACACGCTGTTCACAAAGCGTTGCAAGGGATGTACAATCTATTTATGCTAGGTGGACTTCTGAAAAGGAAAACCTCTTTCCCGTTTCTATACTATCTCCTTGCAACGATGCTTGGGGAGCTGTTGGTATTTGCACTTGCCTGGACGGCAGGTGCATGGATACCACTTATCTTTGTATCGACAGCCGTCATTCTTCTTTCTTCCAGATGGGTCAGCCCTTTCATATGGCTCATATTCTTTGTGGTCGGTTGCCTCGGTCAGTCTCTAACGTTGAAGACACTTGATCCTGGAAAAGTAGAATATGTGGGATACATATCCAGAGGCGGAACTGGAAACGTTGAGGCAAGCATGGGAAGAGTGCTTGTTGAGGGAAAGTGGATGAATCTTCCCGTCGCTGTAAACATAAGGCTTTCCGACAGAAAAGCCGCAGCTTTTGCGGGCCAGATAATCTGGACAGCGGGAACTCTTATAAGGCAAGAATCATTTCCTCTTTTCAAGATCGAATCAAATATTGAGGCCTGTGTCGAGAGGCTAGAGGTCTTCTCTTATCCTGGAAAGTATGTTACTGAGTTACTTTCGAGGTACAAACTAAATGACACGATTGCTGCAGCCGTCTTCACCGGCGATAGAAGCCACATTGATTTTGAGACCAGGGAGAGGATTTCTGATCTTGGAGTTGCGCATTTGTTTGCGGTTTCTGGTTTGCACATCGGTCTTATGTATTTGCTGGTCCATTCCGCTCTCTCTTTTCTCATGTTAGGTAGGAAAACGAAGCTGATACTTTCTATTGTCTTGCTCTTCTTCTATACCTTATCTACTGGTCCAGCGATATCTGCTACCAGAACATTTTTAATGTTACTGTGTTATTCACTACTGAAGATCATTGATTATCGACAGCACCCGCTTAATATTCTGGGATTTTCCGGAATTATTATCGTTATGGCACAACCATCTATTGTTACGTCAATTTCATTCCAGCTGAGTTTCTTTGCAACAGCTGCGCTTCTAATCTTCTTGCCTGCAATCGAGAATAAGAATCTGCTAAGTCAGACATTGCTTGTTGGAGCGATCGCTCAGACGGCTATCATCCCGCTTTCTCTCAGTACATTTGGCACGTTGTCTCTAGCAGGAGTACCGTTAACCGTAGTAATGGTTCCAGTCTTCGTTGTGCCTTCGTATCTTGGAATGATTTTCATCTTGATAGCAGATCTTGTTGGGCTGCAAATAGTAGGCAGTTTTATTGCTGGTAGCCTCAGAGCAATGTCCTCATTACTTGGTGAAGTCACTAGTGTAATTGGGGGAGTCATCCCGACGATACGCTTTGAACCTCTTACTGCCTATCTATTATCGTTGCTGTCACTTTTCTTATTCTTCACTTTGCTCTGGCATTCTGGACACAAACCGTAGAATTTAAGCTGATGATCGTCTATACTATATCCTGTTCTTGACTTCACAAGCTCTTCAAGTTCTTCGAGATTGTCAAGGTGAAACTCGACAACGGAACCGCAGTTGCTGCAAATTATGTGATGATGATGATGCTCTCCCCTTTTCACCGGTTCGTACCTTACAATTCCATCTTCGAAAATAATCTTCCTTAGAAGGCCTATCTCTACGAGCAACTCAATGGTTCTATAAACGGTTGCTTTGCTTATCCCGAATTTCTTGCTCTGAATCTTGTGGTAGACTTCGTCGGCGCTTAAGTGATCTGTCTCAGCTTCAAAGAAGAATCTTAGCACGTACTCTCTTTGAGCTGTCATTCTCTGGTTTCTTCTCTTAAGTTCGGCCCTTAGTTGGTCTTTCTTCATAATCAGTCACCGTCCGTTCCAGACTGAGTTACATTATGGGCTTTATGTCGATCTTCCAGCCTGTCAGTTTTGCGGCAAGTCTCGCGTTCTGTCCGCCTTTTCCAATTGCTAGAGATAATTGTGTTGGAGAAACGTAAACCACCGCCTCGTGGGTTTCTGCATTCACAATTTTCACTTCTAAAGCGGAGGCTGGTGCAATCGAATTGCCGACTAGTTCGGCCGGAACATTGCTCCATCTTAGGATATCGACCTTTTCGGGTTTTATCTCGCGAAGAACCTCGGCAATTCTTGCACCGCTTTCCCCTATGCAGGCTCCTACGGGATCAACCTTGGTATTATCGCTGAAGACAGCTACCTTAGACCGGACCCCTTCCTCTCGAGCTATTGCTTTGACTGTCACATCTCCGCTTTCGATCTCTGGAACCTGAAGTCTGAGCAGCTCGATGACGAATTCAGGTGTACGTCTCGTCACAAGCAAACGAGGACCTCTTGCAGATCTCGCAACATCCACAACAAAGACCTTCATCAGAGAGTTCAGCCTCGGCTGTTCTCCAGGAATTAGTTCCTTTGTGGGAATTCTAGTCTCTAACTTTCCTATTCGAAGGTCAACCCATTCGGAAGTGACTCTCAATATCTCAGAAGTGGTTGCTGTGCCTTTCATATCTACATACTTATCGAACAGGTTTTCTTTTTCCTTTTCACGGATCTTTTGAATTAGCACCTGCCGAGCTGTCTGTGCAGCGATTCTCTTGAACTTCTTGATATTCAACTTTCTCTCAATTACGGTGCCTATCTCAGCGGCAGAATTTACCTTGAGAGCTTCTTCCAGAGTTACTTCCAAAGAAGGATTCTCTACTGTATCAACAACAACAAGCCTTTCGAAAACCTCAATGTCACCTGTAAGTCTGTCTATTCTCACATCGACATCGCTTTCCGAAGCGAAATTCTTCTTGTAGGCGCTTTGCAGCGCTTTCTCAAGTATATCAATGACCTCTTCTTTTTCGATACTCTTTTCGTCCTGCAGTTGGTCAAGGGCTTCCAAGAGATTGAGATTCATATGAACTCCTCACCATCCAAATCATAGTTTTAGGTTAGCACGCTTAACATTTGAAAAGTGGAATGCTATCTCTTTACCGTTCTCAGAGCTCTCGACAGTAACAACTTCACCTTGGCACGAGACAATCTTTCCAATCACAACTGAAATCCCTTCAACGGGTTCCTTGAGTATAATCTTTGCCTTCTCTCCAGTGAATCTGACATAATCATCAAGATCTCTTAATGCACGTTCAAGCCCCGGGGATTCGACTACCAGATCATAAGAGAAGGGAACGAGGTCCGCTGAATCAAGTGCTCTATCAAACTCGGCCGAAAATGATTCACAGTCGCTTATTGAGATATATCTGTCCAGCTTATCGATCGTGACTTTCACCAGTCTCTTCTTTCCTCTTCTTGAGAGACCTAGGTCATAGATCGAATACCCCAGGTTGTTTGCGACTTCATTTGCCAGTGCGAGCAACTCTTTCTTCAGGTCCTCCACAAACAACACCACCATAATAAAAAATAGAGGGCAAAACAAGCCCTCTCCCTTTGGGAGCATTTCAACTAAAGCAATTATAACTCTTTTGTCAGCAGCAGTCAATACGACGATCTAATCTGCTAGTGATATGTCCTCTCTCCTTACCACAATTCCGCCAAGAAGAACTATTATAACTGCCAGTGAGAGATTCAGAACGGAAGGAGCAATCACCTTGGAGAGACTGAAATCTAGCATCGAGATGCCTTGAAGCGCTACGAGAAGAGATGTTACGGGAAGGTTTTTACTGAAGATCTCAAGCCATTCGGGGAACATTGAATGAGGTATCAGGATTCCACTGAGAATTAGCACGGTCGTAACAATAGAAACAGATGTAAGCTGCGCACTCCTAGCAGAATTGAAAATCGTGCCGATCAGAATCCCTATGGATGTGAAAAGGAGAATAAATACCTCAATTACCGCTATATAGAGAAAGAGATTAGAGGCTATCTGGAGCCCAAAAAGGCTTCCAGCAGTTATGAATATCAGAACCTGTATTGTGGAAAAAACCGTGAAACTCAAAACCTTGGCTCCTGTATACTCTAATGCTCCAACGTTCGAAAGCCGTAGAAGGTCAATCACTCCACTTCTGCGATCCTCGAAGATTCCCGTTGCGGCTCCGACTGTTGAAACAAACATTATCGTCGTAACCAGGACTATTGGAAAGAGAAGGGAAGAGAAACTGAGTCTTGACTCAGTTATCCCTTCGACGGAGAGAGAGGGTGCCACATAATTCGGGTCGATATCCACTGTTTTCATGAATTCTGGATCTGCAACAACGGGGAGAGCTTTGAATTCTCTCAATACGTTGCTCATCACTTGATAGATTGCAACCGCAGTCTGCATCGAACCGGGATTGGGAATGAAGATTAGCTCCGACGGTTCCTGAAAAAGGAGATTGTTTGCAAATCCCCTTGGAATAACAAAGACACCATCTAGATCATCGATTACGGAGTCGATTTCACTCCTGCTTGAAAGCTGGACGATATTTTCGCCTTTAAGCATTGATGTAGCGTACTGTACGAAAAAAAGCCCTACAAATGTCTTGTCTTCATTTACAATACCTATCCTCAAGTTTGAGTAACCTCCAGTATCGGAAGTTATGGAAGAGATTGATGCAAGAACTACCGGCAGCAATACCAGCATCAGAAGAAAAGCTCTTGACTTGAAAATGAGAAGAAGATCATTTTGGACAAGCTTCAGAAACCTCAAGCAACGCTCCTCTCTTTCTAGGTCTCGGCACCAAATCACGTTTGACAACAATTATTATACTATATACCAATTAGAATCATTAGCTCAAGACCTTCTTTTTCCAATTACTACACTCATAGTTTAAAAGCCACAACGAGGATGGCAGTCACACCTACACAACTATCTAGTGGTAGAATCACACCAAGAACAGTTCGGGCTGTTCAGTCGTCTAAAATCAAAGTACGATCTTGGAGGTGAATAAATGAAGAAGTTGACGGTGCTTGTTTTACTTGTTGTCGGAGCAATATCACTAGCTAGTGTTGATTCCATGGCTGAGAGACTGCCAGTGTCGTCGCAGAGCGTCCTGGTAGTAGAGCACTTAAATGATAATTACAAAGTTTCGAAGCAAACAGTTTTATTTGATATGGTGCTCAATCAGCTGGCCATAGAACAGCTGATTGCTCAGTACGTTGAGATGCTGGCATATAATAATGGTCTTGATCCGAAGGATATTTTTAGGGCTTTCGATGGAGATTTCGGGTTGGCCGCATGGGTGGATTCAGAGGGCTTAGATCGAGTGATAGCAATCCTTGGCCCGATATCAAACCCCAGAACTGTGAAGACGGCAATTGAGAAATTGCTTCCACAGTTGCTGCCTTCTGATATCAAACTGAGTGTTGCTGTGGATCAAGAGTACCTTTACATTGGCGACATCGAGGCATATTCGATGGTTGGAAAGGGATACAACCTCTCTCTGGTTAAGTCTGATCTCTCGCCGGGTTTCGGCTATTTCTACGTGGATATGGGAGGCACTATTCAGAAGGGCTCTGTTTGGAATGAGGAGGGGATATTGATTGCAGAGGCATTGTCTATTCCTCTTTTTGAAGAAAGCAGAGAGAGGTTTCATGTTGCTCTAGAAGGAGCCTCTGTTGACGATCTTGAAGTTACTCGTCACCTCCCACTTGTTTCTGGATTTGCAAGGATTAACGATCTTTCCTTTCTATCGGAACTTGAATTTGACGGTCTCGGCTTTGTTCCTCTAGAGTTGGAAGCTCTCAGAATAGGTAATGTGAGCTTCGTAGATTTCTCAAAAGATATGACAGGCGAGATTATGATCGATGCAAATATCTCGGTTGACGATATCTTCTCAAGCCTTATGGGAACGCAGGGGGCTGCTTCCGATGACTCTGAATCAGTTGGATATTCTTATGTAGTTAGGACAGGGTACAAAGGATCAATAGATGATGCTAGATCTATGATTGAAAAGACTGATCCCGATCTGCAAGTATTGGTTTCAGGCGACGTTCTCATTGTTGAGGGCCAGTACATTTGGATTCAGGATAGCTGGTTGTACGTTTCTTCGAAGAATCAAATCAGAACCAACGAAGAGCTTCAAAATGGAGTGGTAGTCTCGGAACTGAAAACATACAACAAACTCCTCGGGTTCGTAGGTTCTGATGGGTTTGCGCGTCTCTTTATTGATTCAGGCTACATATTGACCGGGCTTATGGGATTGGAGATTGAGAGCGGAGTGCTTATAAATATCGAGTTCATCGAAGATATGGGTTTAATCAGAAGCCTTGTGGTAATCAAGTAAAAAAAGAGCCCCTGCACTTAGCGGAGTGGCGGGGGCAAGAACATCTCGTTGACATAATTATACCTTTTTGAAGATAGATAGTCAAGTGTATACTTATAGGAGATTTGATTTGCGCCTGGATAAATTTCTTAAGGTTAATGGAATAATAAAGCGAAGAGTAATTGCAAAAGAAGCGATTGATAAGGGTTATGTTGAAAGGAACAATGTTCCGGCGAAACCATCTTCCGAACTAAAACCCGGAGATGTCGTTTCAATAAGCTTTTCGAATAGGACTCTTGTAGTAAGAGTCACAGAAGAATTTCTTTCAGAAGTGATTAGGGAAACTAGAGAATAAGCTCGCCGGACTTGATATCAAGGATCTCCCCGTCTTCTCGTTCGATCTGTAACGATGATGGGTTGATCCTCTTTATTATACCTGTCACTTTCTCCTCTTTGTGTAGGGATACAGTTATTTCGTCTCCCTCGGAAAAAGCAAGGTGTTTCTTCCAAAGTCTCGTCAAGTATTTGTTCTTCCCTCTGATGATATATCGCTTCCTCAGAAGTTCAATCCTTTTGTTGAGCTTGCCAAGAAGCAATTCGAGGGATATGTAGGTTCCTTTCACCGAGTTAAGAGATGTGGCAATCTTCTTCAGTTCAGCGGGGATCTCGTTGTTTACGTTTATGCCTATGCCAACCACGATACCATTGAGCGAGTTCCCGGTGAAGACAGCTTCAGTTAATACGCCAGCAACTTTCTTGTTGCTAATGAGGATATCGTTGGGCCATTTTATTCTGACAGACTTAAAGTCCAGCTGCAATAGAGTCTCGACTATAGCAACAGAGACGGTCTTTGTGTATTCATTTGGCTCTTTGATTAGCGTTGGCTTGAATACAACGGAGAACCACAATCCACCTTTACCTGAATACCAGGCTCTTCCATGTCTACCATAACCCTCTGTTTGAGAAAGTGACCATATGACCGAGCCAGAAGGCAGCCTGTCTAGGTTATCAATAGCGAATCGATTTGTCGAATCGATTTCAGAGAAAGAAACTACATTCTCTCCTACCATCATGTCAACACTTCATCTTTTCCGCATCATCAAGCCTGTAACCGCCGCTCTTCAAACCTCTTCAACACCCTCAAATGCGTTTTCCTCATCGGGGAACATTCCCGACTTCACTTCTTCGTCAAACCTTGAAAGAGCAGCAATGATATCTGTTTTCAGGTTAGCGTATCTCTTTATGTACTTAGGTTTCGACTCGTCGTTTATGCCGAGAAGATCATGCAATCTAAGAAACTGTCCATTGCAGTAACGCCCTGAACCCAAGCCGAATGTTGGTACTGACGTGTCCTCAGTCAGCCTCTTGGCAACGTCTTCAACAACCATTTCCAGAAGAATCGCAAAGACGCCTGCTTCTTCGAGATCATTCACAGATTCAATAAGCCTCTTGATGCTTCTTTCATCTCTTCCCTGTATGTGGTACTCCCCATCCAAGCTGGCGTGTTCAGGAGTTATTCCAATATGTCCCATAACAGGTAATCCTCTATCAACTAGATACTTGATAAGGTCTGCAGTTTCGTAACCTCCCTCAATCTTTACAGCGTTGGCGCCGTGCCTTAGAAAGGCAATAACATTTTCAACTGCCTTCTCTCTTGAACATTGATAGGATCCAAAAGGCATATCGGCAACAATAAACCCCTGCTTTGAGCCCCTGCGGGCAGATTTAAGAGACCAGATCATTTCGTCCATTGTTACCGATAATGTATCTCTTTTGCCCATAACCATAGTTCCGAGGGAGTCTCCTACAAGGATTAAATCAACACCGGCCTGTTCTGCGAATTTGGCTTCAAAGTAACTGTATGCGGAAACCATGGAAAGCTTTCTTTGATCCTTTGATTCAATGATTTCTCTTACATTCATAATCAACCTCACGTCCTTCAAAAATCGAATTTGCCTGTCTCAGGTTCTAATATTCAATATCTCGCTATTTCTGAAAAATTGACCCTAACAATGAGATTATACATTTTTGCCTACCTCCAGAGCAATCTGACGATATGCATCACAAATAAT
>NZ_JWIM01000035.1:0-1805 GCF_002896535.1 Mesotoga sp. B105.6.4
TCACTCAAAGATGGATAGCAATCCGATGTAAACTCCTTAGAAAGGAGGTGATCCAGCCCCACCTTCCGGTAGGGCTACCTTGTTACGACTTAGCCCCCCTTGCCAATCCCACCCTAAACAAGCTCCCTCCTTACGGTTAGGATACTCATCTTCAGGTGTTACCAACTCGGGTGGCTTGACGGGCGGTGTGTACAAGGCCCGGGAACGTATTCACCGCAGCTTGGCTGATCTGCGATTACTAGCGATTCCGGCTTCATGCAGGCGGGTTGCAGCCTGCAATCTGAACTGGGGGTTGGTTTGAGGATTTCCTCCACATCGCTGTCTCGGTCCCTTCTGTCCAACCCATTGTAGCGCGTGTGTCGCCCAAGATATAAGGGGCACGATACCTGACGTCATCCCCCCCTTCCTCCGCCTCGTCGGCGGCGGTCCTCCTAGAGTGCCCGGCCTTACCGCTGGCAACTAAGAGCAGGGGTTGCGCTCGTTGCGGGACTTAACCCAACACCTCACGGCACGAGCTGACGACGGCCGTGCACCACCTGTGCTGACTCCACACAAAGTGTGGTCGTTCCTCTTTCAATTCACTACTATCAGCATGTCAAACCTTGGTAAGGTCCTTCGCTTAGCATCGAATTAAACCACACGCTCCACCGCTTGTGCGGGCCCCCGTCAATTCCTTTGAGTTTCACCCTTGCGGGCGTACTCCCCAGGCGGTTCACTTATTGCGTTAGCTTTAGCACGGAAAGCTTTCCGCTCCCCACACCTAGTGAACATCGTTTAGGGCCAGGACTACCGGGGTATCTAATCCCGTTCGCTCCCCTGGCTTTCGAGCATCAGTGTCAGAACCGGCCCAGAAAACCACCTTCGTCACCGGCGTTCCTGCCAATATCTAAGGATTTTACCCCTACACTGGCAGTTCCGTCTTCCTCTACCGTCCTCAAGCCTGGCAGTTTCAACTGCAAGTCCGGAGTTGAGCTCCGGGTTTTCACAGTTGACATGTCAGGCCACCTACGCTCCCTTTACGCCCAGTGATTCCGGGTAACGCTCGCCCCCTACGTATTACCGCGGCTGCTGGCACGTAGTTAGCCGGGGCTTTCTAGTAAAGTACCATCCCTCCATGTAGCTTTCCACTCTACATGGCATTTTTCCCTTACCACAGCAGTTTACAATCCGAAGACCTTCTTCCTGCACGCGGCGTCGCTAGATCAGAGTTGCCTCCATTATCTAAAATTCCGCACTGCTGCCTCCCGTAGGAGTAGGACCCGTATCTCAGTGTCCTTGTGGCCGGCCACGCTCTCACGCCGGCTATCCGTCGTTGCCTTGGTAGGCTCTTACCCCACCAACTAGCTGATGGTCCGCGGGCCGCTCCTTCGCCGGTGCAGTTGCACCTTTCACCTTTCGGTCTTATGCGGTATTAGCTGTCCTTTCGGTCAGTTATCCCCCTGCGTAGGGTACGTTCCCACGTGTTACTCACCCGTTCGCCACTCTATGTGTTGCCACATACCGTTCGACTTGCATGTGTCAAGCACGCCGCCAGCGTTCACCCTGAGCCAGGATCAAACCCTCCATCCATGACTCGTTTTTTTCGAAACTCGCTGGATTGCTATCCATTTTTCAATGACCCTTCTTCCTTCGCTCGCTCTTCCTACTAACGCTAACTTCGCGTCAGCAATTCCTATATTACCAGTACCCCTACCTACTGTCAAGTTACAGGTTCGTTTCCTTAGTCACTTCTTTGCGTGAATACATGCGGATTGGCTCAGATTTCAAAGCTTTCTTCTGAAAGAAATGTCGACTGCAGCTTTTTT
>NZ_JWIM01000089.1:0-1167 GCF_002896535.1 Mesotoga sp. B105.6.4
TCTGTTTCTTTCTCATCATGTGTCTTCTGAGTTTCCTGTTCACCCAGTCTCTAATAAAGCTGAAGACTTTCTTTGAATTACCTATCCTGAAGTAGTTTACCCAGCCCCTCAATATTGGGTTTATCGCTTCCACCAGTCTTTCCAAGGAGTTGGAGCGATAAATAAGGAACTGGTACTTCAGCTTTTCCAGTAATGCCTTTCTAGCCTTCTTGTTAGGTCTGTAATCAGGTCTACGTTTTCCGTTCTTGGCCTTCACCATTGAGAATTCAAATCCAAGGAATTGAAAGCTGCCCTTCTCCATGTCGACTATCTTGCTCTTTTCTTCATTGAGCTGAACCTCTATCTTCTCGAATTCTTCCAGTAGTCTCCTATTGACTTTATCTACCCACTCTCCGGGATAGACAAGGGCCACAAGATCGTCTGCATATCTTGCATAGCTTACCTTTCCCGTTACTCTGCCTGCTTTCTCCAGCATTATGTCTATCTCGTTGAGATAGATGTTTGCCAGTAATGGCGAGAGTACTCCTCCCTGTGGTATCCCTTTCTTTCCCGCCTTCTTGCATATGAGTTTCAGTAGATGCATTATCTCTGGATCGTCTATTCTCTTTGCAACTTTCTCAAAGAGTATATGGTGTTTGACATTGTCGAAGAAGCCTTTGAGGTCAAGGTCTATCACAACTGTCTTTCCTTTGAACAGTTCCTTGTCCACTCTTTCTATTGCATCATGCGCGCTTCTTCCCGGTCTGAATCCAAACGATCCCTCCTGGAAGTCCGTTTCGAATATCGGTTCTAGGATAAGCTTCATTGCTCCCTGTACTATCCTGTCCCTTATTGCCGGTATCTTCAGTATCCTCTCTTTACCGTCAGCCTTAGGTATGGATAGACTTCTGTACTCCAATGGTTCGTACTCTCCCTTGAGCAATTCCTGAAGTAGTTCGAGGATATAGTTTCTTACCCCTATTTCCTCGATGTCCCGAAAACTTACTCCATCCACTCCGGGAGATCCGTTGTTCTTTCTGGCCAAGTAGTAGGCCTTTTCCAGTGTTTCTACCTTACAGATATGGGTGTATAACCCCCAGAATCTCCATTCTGGTTCGGCCTTCGCCTTGAGGTATATCTTGTTCCTCACTTCCTGCAGGGGTATGAATCCTTTTCTCATTACGATTC
>NZ_JWIM01000072.1:0-10922 GCF_002896535.1 Mesotoga sp. B105.6.4
CCAAATCACTACCCCTTGCTTCAAAGATTCTTTCATTAATGAAGATAACACAACCCGACAAGGTAACGCCTCAAGAAGAACTCACTCTCTGAATACAGAGTTTGTAGTGGCAAAATTCTTCGTTTCTAAAAATACTTTCGCTTGTTCAGCTATTTTCAGAAGATTAAGTGATAAACTCAAGACAATAGAACCATTCTCTTACGAATGGGGAAAGGTGGCGATGGTATGGCAGAAGCAAAGAAATTTGACTGGATTTCTCTTCTCGTAGGTTTCGTTCTTGTTATTGGTGGAGTCTTCTCTTTGAGTCATCCTCTGTCGACATTCTTAACCCTTGCAATTATGCTTGGTATAGTAGTTCTTGTAAGAGGGATCATGTTGATAGTTGCATTTTTTAAGTTGGAGAACAGAACCGGTGCAAAGGTATTTTTCGCCTTGATACTCGGGATATTGTTGGCTATTACCGGAATCATATTCCTTTTTAGGCCTCTCTTTGCAGCGAATGTATTTGCTTTTATTATTGCTATATGGTTTATAGTCGATGCTATCAACAATCTTATAAACGCCGAAGGGCTAAAACCTGCCGGAAAGGGAATTTACTTTCTAAGTATAATATTAAACGTGTTCGTTCTAATTGGCGGTGTAATTCTTGTCCTGCATCCTTTAATTGCAGGTCTTTCTGTTGCGATAATGATCGGAATTACTCTGCTGGTTTTCGGTACGAACCACATAGTGTTGGCATTTATCGGCAAGGAGTCAGAAAAATAGAGTCTGTATTTATTCCTTTTGTTCGTCCACATAAGTAGTCTATAAAGCTAGACGGGAGTGGGCAGCAAACCCCATTCCCATTCTTATTTATCTGTTACTGTCTATAATTCTATTTCTGAGAAAAGTATGGGTACATAATGATTACGTTTGGCTCCGGAAATGTCTCTTACTGCTTGAATCAAAATGAAATTCTCTGCATCTGCTGTTTGAAAATGTCTGAACAGTTTGCTTATCGGAAGAGCTTGCTTTAGAATTCATTTTGTAGCCTTCAATTCAACCGCCAGAGGAGGTAAACGAGTGAGAAAACTGACATTAGTTATTGTTGTGTTGGTTTTCCGTTTCGTAGGATGTACCGAATTCCTTCTTTCGCCTGAAAAGAACAATGGACTGGTTATTTCAGGCAGAAGCATGGAGTTTTCGCATGTTCTTGATTCTAAAGTTGTTTTTTCAACAGAGGCGACAGTTTCAGCAGTCATATGTCAGACTGCTTTGAAGCAATATCCTGGGAAAGTAAATATGGATTTGTGAGTTTGAATGCCTTTGGTCTTTCGACAGCTATTGCAGATGGAATTAATGAGAAGGGTTTGTCTTTGAGTGCCCTTTGATTGCCAGAAACTGAGTATAAAGAGGATGTCCCCTCTTCAGATCCTTCGAAGGTAATAGAGTTGTTCGATCTTCCGGCGTGGATTCTTGTGAATTTCGACAATCTTGATTCTTTGAAGAGAGCTCTCAGCGAGTTAACCATGTGGGGAGAAGTGAATGAATTGCTCCAGGAAGTACCTCCTCTTCATTTGTCTTTACAGGATAGTTCCGGTGGAAGTATGGTTCTTGAATTTACTGATGGTGAGGTGATTGTTTACGAAAATCCAAATGGAGTTCTGACAAATTCTCCTGAACTTCCGTGGCACCTGTCTAATTTGAGGAATTATGTGAATCTAAGCCCTTATATGAAAGAAACAGAGATAAATGGAATAACGTATTAGGGAATGGGTTTTGGCAGTGGTTATGTTGGAATTCCGGGAGACGTAACCCCTCCTTCTAGATTTGTTAGGATAAGTTTCTTAAGAGAGTTTTCTAATCCCGTCGAAACGGAAGAGGAGGGATTAATGCTTGCTCTTCATCTTCTAAATACAGTGGCTATTCCTTCCGGAGTTTCTGAAATAGAAGAAAGTAGTACAGAAGCTTTTGAAAGTACTCAATGGGTTACGATAAGAGACAATAAGAAGCTTAAACTGTATTTTAGAACCTATGATTGTGCCTCGCTAGTTGTTGTCGATTTGAATGAAGTCGACTTCTCTTACGGCACTGAGCATGAACCTATAGATGTAGATAAGCCGTTTTCGGCTATTGATGTCTGTAATTTATTCTTATTCTGAAATGGTTGCATAAGCAAGAATTATGAGTTGCTCGAAGTTTCTTTGTATCCCATGAGGAGAGTAATTCGCTTTTATCTGTATCCTAATATATCTTTATAAATAATAATAATTAGGTATGTTCAAAACTCGTTGAAAACCCTTGGAACGCTTTGCTGTGGTGGAATTGACTGCATGTTCATAACTTTCCGGCTTTGAACGAAGTGCGTAGAAAAGCCCTAGAGATCACTCCAGGAAAGAAATACAAATCTGTTCAAAATCCAATGTCTGTAACCGTTTGTTTTAGCGCAAAGAGAAGAATCTCAAGGTTTTTGAATGGAATAGAGCAAGATAGCAGATGTTCAAAAGTTTTAGTGAGTGAATAGAAAATGCACAAGTCATTGCTAGAATTGACCTTTGAAAATGCAGTTTTGAACCCCCGAGAGAGGCCGACTTGAGAATGGTTTCGTCGAAAAGTCGGTAGTTTTGAACATCGTGTGTTCAAAAAGCTGGTAGATTAAGAAATTGATTTCTCAAATTTGTGAAGAAAGGGAAGTCTGTTTCTGAAAGCTACAAAGAATAAACAGGGCACCGAGGATGTAGCTGGACTTTGGCTGCAGCGCCCTGTTCTGGTACAACTCCCGTTAAGTGAGCTTAGCCCCTTCTGATTCCGGCAAGCCCTTCATAAGTCTTCCTGAGGGAACAGTACGACTCTTTGAAGAGGCTGTACAGTTTCAGGTAGCGCTCTTGCTCATCCCGGATCGGTTCAATCCTATCCACGTCTTCAATGAATTTGCGAACCGCCGAGAAATTGAAAAGACCCGAACCAACACCGGCAATTATCGCTGCTCCGATTGAGGTTGCTTCATCTACGTTTTCCGGAACGGTCAGTGTCTTTCCAAGAACGTTTGCTAGAACTTTCTTCCATATATTGCTCTTTATTCCTCCGCCGATTACCCTGATACTGGTGATTGGCAGAGACTCCTCCAGGGTATCGAGAATCCATTTGAGATTCATTGAAACGCCCTCGATAACGGCCCGGACCATATCTAGCTTCTTGTGAGAGGCAGACAAACCAATAAATGTTCCCCTGGCATTGGAGTCCCAGATTGGGCTTCTCTCACCCAGCAGATATGGAAGATAGATGATCGGTTCGCCGTGACTTGAAGAATCGAGCAGCACTCTGTCCAGATAGCTGTAAACGTCTTGTTCGTTCCGATACAGGAAGTTATCCCCATACAGCATGTCTTTAATCCAGCTGTACGAGCTGCCACCGGCTTGCATGGTTCCCGAGGGGAAGTAATGTCCTTCGATCGCATGGGCTCCGGTGAAAACCCGCATTTGCCTATCCAGTAAGGGTTCTTTCGTTATCGTTGAGATCCACGATGAAGATCCGAGATAGAGATAAGTATCGCCGACTTCAACTGCACCTGCCCCTACAGCTGCACTGCAGCCATCTCCAGCCCCCAGAATCACTCTACAGGATTCAGAGAGACCAAGATCTCTGGCCACATCAGACTTAATCTTCCCAAGATCGGTAATTGAGGGGAGAGCCTCGGGTAATTTCGAATTGTCGACTTTGAGGGCTGAGATCATCTCGGGAGACCACGAGAGTTTCGAGATATCAAATAGAGACGTCATAACCGCATCAGAAAAATCCGTTGCGAATTTGCCGGTGAGGCGCAGGTTTATGTAATCCTTTGCTTGAAGAAACTTGTATGTACCTTCATATACATCCGGCTCGTTCATTCTCAGCCAGGCGATTTTCAGTCCCTGATAAGTTGGAGAGAGCCTTGAACCGGTTATTCTGTAGATCTCACTCTCTGAGAAAGTCGAGAGAAGAGCTTTCACTTGCTCAGAACTTCTTGAATCTGCCCAGATTATTGCTCTCCTGAGCAATCCACCGGATTTGTCTACAGGTACAACCGCCATCATCTGACCGCTTATACTTACGGCCGAGAGATCTTCTGCGGAAATTCCGGATTTACTGACAAGATCTGAAGTAGCCCGGCAGAAGGAAGTCCACCACGCTTCGGGATCTTGTTCAACCATTCCTGGGCCGGGATAGAAAGTCTCATAGCCGAAAAAGGACGAAGCCACAAGGTTTCCAGTCTCGCTGAATAGAGTTGCCTTATCGCCTGTCGTTCCAAGGTCGTGAGCCATTATATACTTCAAGATAAAACCTCTCTTTCGGCCGCAAATAGAACTCAGGACTTAAATGGAACCCATTCACGGTCTTTTATTGAATCCCAGTCTGCATCAAAATTATCAATGGCCTTCAGTGTTCCGCTGTGTGCAAAGAACTCACCGTACATAGTTACGGGAAGCGACATACCGTATATTGGGAGTTCAGCCATTTTAGAGATTTGAGTTAGGGTCTTGAAGCTTGCCGCGATGAGCTTAGTCTCATAATCTCCGTTTGTAATAACCTTTTGCATACTCTCCACAACCGAGAGGTCAATCCCTAGGTTCTCTATTCTGTTTGCGTATGGGGCAACGTAATCGGCACCTGCTTCGGCTGACATTAGTACCTGCGGCACCGAGAAAACACCAGTAATCAGGGCAGGGATCTTCAGCTGCTTGAATTCTCTTAGAACTCTAATGCCCGTTCTGGAGAAGGGAATCTTGAGTATTATCCTTTTGGGATCGAGTTTGAAGAGCTCCTTTCCTTCTCTTATCACTTCGTCGTAGTTTCTTGAGGCACACTGAACGAAGAGAGAGCCAGAGAATCTCTTCAGCATCTCCTGAATGATTTCAAGAGGCCTCCTTCCAGTTCTCTTCAAAATACTCGGATTAGTGCTGATTCCGGAGAAGAATCCTAGATCGAACAATTCACTTATAGCTTCTACGTTTCCGTCATCAATAAACAGTCTCATAGATACCTCCATTTGATTCTTTGCTCTTTCATGGCAGATCGGTCCGCCCTGGGTATTTGACGACAAATTCCTTGTAGATCTCTATGGCGCTGCTTGAACCAAAGATATCCGCTCCAGCAGCGACGAAATCCTCTACCTGAGATAGGGTCTTCACTCCGCCGGATACCTTTATTCCCTTCTTGTCTCCAACAACGCTCTTGATTGTCTTGACGTCATCGACTGTGGTTGCTCTGGAGCCATATCCAGTTCCTGTCTTCACATAATCAACGTGCGGCAGATTAAGGAGTATAGAACAAGCCTTCTCTATCTCTTTACTTTCGAGATAAGAGACTTCAATGATCACTTTACAGGTAATACCCTTAAGCAGTCCTGAAAGATATGAGATCTCCTCTTCAAAGTAATTCCAGTCACCCGACTTCATTGCCGATATGTTTGCCGTTATGTCAATATCCCTGACTTCAGGACCTAGTGCCAGAGCTTCATTTATCATGTAAGCCTTTGTTTCGGTTGAATCAAATCCGAAAGGGAAGCCCGATCCACAAGCCGCCGAGATATCTTTACCCCGAACGCTGGCTACTACTTTGTCCATCAAATACCAGGGAACTACAACCGCTCTGAAATCGCAAGCAACACTTTCTTCAATGAAAATCTCCGCCTCTCGCCTTGTTGCGGAAGCCTTCAGAAGAGTGCTGTCAAACCTTTTTTGAAAACTTTTAATTGTCTGCAAAGATGCACCTCCAAGATCAAATCAAACAAAAAGCTCCAGGAAACCCAAAGAACAATCATGAGAGCGTTCTCACTAATTCATACAATACCATTATAACCACAAAACACAAAAAAACGAACAGTCAATTTAGGAGGTAATTTAGTCAATGTTGGTAAACTTGACATAACTTAAGAGAATAAGCTAGAATAGATCAAAGCATATGATACCGTTATCACAACGCGGTATTTATTTGCCGCGAGTATTCTTGGAAGGTGATTGAGTATGGCAGCGACGCTGGACGATATAGCAAGAGAGACAGGGCTTTCCCGGGCAACGGTGGCTAGAGTAATGGGAAAGTACGGATATGTCAGCAAAGAAGCAAAAGAGAAGGTCTTAGCAGTCGCCGAGAGACTCAAGTACAAGCCGAACTACATTGCGAGAAGCATGGTTACTGGAGAGACTAAGAACATAGGATTGATTGTAGGTGACATTCAGAATCCCTTTTTCTCTACAATTGCAAGATCCATAAGCGATGTAATAGTACCTGAAGGATACAGTCTGATTGTTACGAGTACAGATGAAAGACTGGATGTTGAAATAATCTCTATAGATAAGTTCTTTCAGAAGCAAGTAGATGGATTGATTCTCGCTCCCGTTTCACGAACTAACTCCGACCATCTGAGAGAGTTGGTCAAAGCAAAGACCCCGATCGTTCTCATTGACAGGGTTATTGAAGATCTAGACGTAGACATGGTAGTCAGCGATGACGTTGGTGGTGGCTTTGAGGCGACCGAATACTTGCTGGAACTTGGCCATCGAAATATAGGCTTCCTGTCGGATACTCTCGATATCAGCACCAACTACGATCGAATTGCGGGTTATCAGAAAGCGCTTGAGGCGCACGGAATAGAACTAGACCCTTCCTGGATAAAACTCGGAGGGTTCAGAGTAGATGGCGCTTACAAGAGCGGTGTGTCTCTTTTAAGCCGCAACAAGGACCTGACGGCAGTTATTGCGACAAACAACTACATGGTTGCGGGGTTGCTTCTAGCTGCAAAGGACATGGAAATAAGAGTTCCAGAGGATTTGTCCGTTGTGAGCTTTGACGATATAGTTTGGTTTGACCTGACTAACCCACCAATAACCTCGGTCGCTCAGAATACGAGAGAGATGGGGAACCTGTCTGCCAGACGAATTCTGATGAGTATAAGAGGTCAGAGAAACGAAACGGAGCTTACCAGACTTCCTACAAAGCTGGTAATTAGGGAATCATGTGCAGCACCGAGAAAGTGATTAAACTTCTTGATAGATATTTGGAGGTGTTTGGATTGACACTGGATGATTTTTTGACGGATGCGAAACAGAGCGTATTGTTTACAGCCCCATCTCTTGAGAAAGACCTTTCTGCCTTTCTCGAAGAACATGCCGGAAGGATTAAGGAGCTGGCAAAAACTGCTTTAGATAAAGGTTATAAGCAGATCTACTGGGTGGGAAGCGGCAATTCTTGGTGTAACCTCTACTCTGGGGATTATATCCTTAACAAGATGACTGATGTGCCCTCGAAATACTACAAGAGCTACGACTTCATTTGGGAGAACCCTGCAAGGCTTGATAAGGAGGCGCTTGTGGTACTTGCTTCTTTTTCGGGGAATACCGAAGACACGGCAGCCGCGCTGAGATTAGCCAATGAAAAGGAAGCTACAACGATTGCATTCACAAGTAAACCAGACAGCATACTTGCAAGAGAAGCAGACGAGGCAATCGTGTACAACTCGAATGGCCTATTTATTCTACCTCTTGCGGGAGCTTTCATATTCAGTCTCGAAATCGCGAGACTAAAGGGAAAAGACGTATCAAAGCAGTTGGAGCAGATAGCGATGATGCCAAAATTTTTAGGCAGGATCTACAAGGAAGAGGAACCGAGGGCTTATCGACTCGCAAGAAAGTATCAGGACTGCGATCTCTTCTATGTTCTTGCAAGTGGAGCGGCCTATGCGATAGGCTACAAATTTGGACTCACGGTATTCATGGAGAACATGAGAATCAACGCTTCTTTCATGGAAACCTCCGAATTTAGACACGGCCCTGCCGAAATGCTAGACGGCCATAAGCCTGTAATGGTCTTCCTTGTTGGAACTGACGAATCGAGAGACATGAGTGAGAGAGTTATAAAGATTGCAGAATCTAATGGCGCAGAGGTTATTCGGTTCGATGCAAAGGATTATGGCGACTTCGATCCGCTGTTTGCCCCGTTCCTTCTGATGATCCCCTTGCAGTGGTTTGCAGTCTATTCTGCGTACTACAGAGGCATCTTCGATCTCGATGAAAGAGTTCTCATGGGAAGAGGAAAGATGTCCACTGGCAGTCAGATAACCTGGCCATGATAAGAAAAAAACAGAGATAGTAGGTGGGATAAATGAGATTCGAGAACGTGTTGGTTGTAGATCCAATAGACGGTGAGTTTGTTGGAAGAGTAAAGATAGAAGGAAACGTGATCTCTGAAGTGGAGCGGATTACCGGAACCATGGAGTACGAGGGGATAATTATGCCGGGATTCGTCGATCCCCATACGCACGGTTCTGTGGGAGTTGACGCGCTTTCCATGAATGAGAAAGGTCTCAGGAAGTGGGAAGAGTTTCTTTATTCTCAAGGAGTGACTTACTTTCTTCCAACCACGATGTCCTCGACTCCTTCGGCTGTCCTTTCCGCAGCCAGAACGGTTAAAGACTATCTGGACGACAATCCGGAGACTTCGGTAGGGGGAGTTCATTATGAAGGCCCCTACTTAAGTCTCAAAAGGAAGGGAGCACAGAATCCAGAACTTATAAGAAGGATAAATCTTGAGGAGATAGAAGAGACCCTCATAGAGCCGGTAAGGCTAATTAC
This sequence comes from Mesotoga sp. B105.6.4, assembly GCF_002896535.1. Lineage (NCBI taxonomy): Bacteria > Thermotogati > Thermotogota > Thermotogae > Kosmotogales > Kosmotogaceae > Mesotoga > Mesotoga sp. B105.6.4. The sequence continues at coordinate 8,586 of NZ_JWIM01000072.1, forward strand.
TATAGCTCCAGAACTGGAACGTTTTTCACAGGCGCAAGATCTAATACAAAAACGAAATATTACTGTGTCGCTAGGCCACACAGATGCATCTTTTGATGACATGGAAAGAGCATATAATCAAGGTTGCGATAGAATCACGCACTTTCCGAACGGAATGAATACTCTTCACCACAGGGATCTGGGCTGTGTGGGAGCTGTGCTGTCGCTTCCCTTCTCCGTAGAGATGATTATGGATGGAATCCACTCCTTGCCGGGCTTTGTGAAGCTCGTTTACGACATTAAAGGCGCTTCAAAGATCATGATAGTTACCGATACGATTGACGCCACGGCTATGCCCGATGGGGAATATGAACTCGGCGGACAGAAGGTTATACTCAAGAACGGAAGACCAAGGCTCGAGGACGGTACAATAGCCGCAGCCGTTCTTGTCTTCAGCGAAGCCGTAAGGAATTTCAAAACATTTACAAACTGTTCCCTCAAAGAGCTCGCTAGAGTATCGTCTTTCAACGCCTTGAGCTCTCTGAAGATAGAGGATAGAGGAAGACTATCGAGAGGCTACAAAGCAGATCTTGTCCTGCTGAACGAGGATCTTCAAGTAAAGCAAACTGTTCTGGGTGGGAGGACTGTTTTCAAATACTGAGTAGAGTACATTCTACCTGATTTCGGGGGAATCCAGTGAAACCGATAAAAGTCTACATTATTGACAATGGAACAGCAGAGATCAAGACTCTTTCCGAGAGGATTTCAAATCTCAGGTGGAATATCCATGTTGAAACGGTTTCTGAGGATCCTTTTCTCGGAGGAAGGGCTTCAGAAAGTAATCAGTGCTTCACGCTGAACAAGTCTCTCAGGGTTAAGTATGAAGGCTTCTCAAGCCTGATAGACGATCTGATCTTTCTCGTAAGTCTTGACGATCCTTCCAGGCCGGGAAGAATTGTTGAGGCTAATAATAGTGCAGCCGAGAAGCTTGGATATTCTTATGAGGAGCTTCAAGAGATGAGTTTTTACACGATAGCAGGTGATCTTGATTCAGAGATGAGGAAGATCAGAGCCGATCTGCAGGTTAAGGGGATGTGTACGACCGATTCATTCCTTACTATGAAAAGTGGAGATAAGCTTCAGGTGGAGCTTTGCATGAAGGTGCTCGATCTAAACGAAAGCATAGTAACGATGGTCGTGGCCAGAGATACCAGTGCCTTCAGAAAGATGGCAACAGAACTTCAATGGCGAAAAAACTTTGAACGCGTGATCTCAGAGGTTTCGGGAACACTGAAGGAGTTCGAGAACATAGATGATGCGATAGATAAGGCGCTCAAACATCTCGGAGAGCTGACTTCAGCCGACAGGTCTAACGTATTCCTTCTTGATTACAGGAACGAGCTGGTTAGAAATACCCACGAATGGTGCAAAGAAAGCGTCAGAAGCGCAAAACCTTTTCTTCAGAAGATGCCCTTCAAGGAGTTTCCCTGGTGGATGAAGGAGCTTCAGAAGGGCGAAGTGCTTTCCTACGTAGTTAATGAGCTCCCTGAAGAGGCAAACAGAGAGGCCGTCGTTCTGGCTCGGCAGGGCATAGTCTCGCTAGTAGTAATTCCGATCTATTCAAGGCAAAGGCTGATCGGTTTTGTTGGCCTTGAGAGGCTTTTCGGGCAGTTTGAGTGGAGTAAAGCAGATATTGAGCTCCTTGAAGTATTCGCTGGACTAATATCGGGAGTAATCGAGTACTCGAGATTCATGTGAACGTTCATCGGCATCCTGATGTTAGTCTCTTAGAACCGTTCTGGGGTCTAGGGTTTGGTAAGAGCGTTAGAAGCTGTTCAGGGAGAGGCTGTTTGTTCCGATGCTGCACGTTCAGGTTCTTCGTCATTGGTCAAGATTCCGCAATGCTCAAGCCAGAGCCGTCCTTGGGCCTTCGTCTCAGAGCTTGAACCCGTCCTTCGAAAGAGCAGTTGCGAGTTGCATGTTCCAAGTTGCAAGCATAAGAACCGCTGTGCGCTTAAGAACAAGGACCCGCTGGTCGCTGCTCAAAACAACGTTGTCCGTCAACGGTCCCCAGGTTCTCTTGCTCTTTCCTACCACCAACCCGCTATCGGTGAGTAGCCCAGGGGGATTTCACCCCCAGGCCCTCTCAGAACCGGACTTGAATCTCTCGATTCATCCGGCTCCCATTATCCAGCCATATAGAATATCCCCATTGTCCAGTGTACAAATAGATGAGGCTCCCTGCGAGCAAGAGCTTCTAGCCACTTACCCGCTTTTGTAAGACCTCTCCTTTTCTTGTACTTGTTTCTTACCCACTGAACTAAGGCTTTGTTTAGCCGACTCAGTACTGTATACATT
>NZ_JWIM01000045.1:0-5443 GCF_002896535.1 Mesotoga sp. B105.6.4
AGCTGAAAGAGATTGGAAGTGCTTTCTCTTACGCAGAAATACTCGAAGACTTGAAAGAGATAAGGGCAGTTGAGCTAACGGTAGAAGGCAAACGCTTTCTTGCAAGGACTGAAATGATGGGCAATGCTTACGACGCTTTCAAAGCACTCAAAATAAGACCCCCGGATCTACTCAAAGAGATTGCATAATATACCACTGTGGTGGTACGTCTGTTTTTCTTTTCATTTTTCCCCTTGTTTAGCTGTTTTTAGATTATGCGCTGTTAAAGTTGAGTCATTTGCGGGCGGTAGAATTTGCAGCTCAGTTGCGACGGAGTTCAGATTATTGTGTAAGCATGTGACGAAATCATTGAGTGAATCCTGTCGATGTTGTTCACATATCGGTTATTATTAAAGGTCAGGCAAAAGAAGAAGTGTATAATTATCATGTTAGGAGTAACGGTAATTTGAGGTGGTGATTTTGATGGGTTTTGCCGTCAAAAGAAGCAAAAAGCCCAGAATAGGACACATAAGAAACAACTTCATAAGAGCATCCGTTCTACTCGGAATAGTAACACCCGTATCGGTTTATGGAATTGTTGGATTCTTGAGCGCTGGAGATAGACTAGATGGTTTTGGATGGTTGTTATTTCTTTTGATAGCTGTCTGGATCCTTGTCGGAGCTATCTGGATTCTGTCTCTGAAAGCCTATCTAGAGGCGCGTGAGCAAGTAAAGAAGAGCCTGGGAGGTTTCAGAAGAAGAAATCTCAAACCGGCAGGCATCATGTTCAATAGATCACAGGCGAGTCCAATAAGGATGAAATCAACTTGACTTTCGATTATTGATGAACCACTCGTATAGTTCGGGATTAGAGTAAGTTTCTGTCCATGAATCGTGTCCGGCATCGGGATATATGGTTAACATGGGATGTGCACCGAACTCTTTCAGTGTCCTTACTAGAACTCTACTCTCTTCGATCGAGACTATGTTGTCCTTTTCACCATGAAAGGCCCAAACAGGAACGTCTTTGATCTCTGCGACTCTCTCCGGAAAACCAAGAATTCCAAGTCCCCCGCCACAGATTGGTGCAATGGCCGAGAAGAGTTCAGGGTACTCGACGGCCATATGCCATGTGCCAAATCCTCCCATTGACAGTCCTGTCAGATACAATCTTGAAGAGTCAACTCTATACTGTTCAACTATTGAATCTACAAGAAATCTGAGATCCTGAAGTCTGTTAAGCCACCAATCGTTTTCCGGGCATTGAGGTGAAACTGTTATGAAAGGAAAATCTGTCATCTCATCCACTACTTTTGGAATTCCATGCTTCTTAAGTAGCCTGAGATCGTCTCCCCTCTCTCCTGCGCCGTGAAGAAAGAGAATGAGGGGCCAATCACTCCCTTCAGAGTTGTACTGCAGTGGGAGTGAGAACAAGTAATCGAGCTTCCTGTTTAGAGAATAACTAATTCTTGATGAGTGAAGTTCCATTGTCACACCTCCTGGCAGTCTTCAATCAACAGCATAACATTACGGAAGTAGAATTCTTTAGCTCAATTTACAGTAAGAGACGTCTTGATCATCGGCAGGATTTTGATCAGCAACATACCGGCAGATGTTCATCAAGAGGAGTGAGAATCTATATTAGCTGACCTTGATGAGACGCATCGGAGGTTTATGAGCACATATTTTCTATTGATTTTTCTATTGGTACCGAGTCATTAGCTGTTGGTCATACAGATCGGGCTTTTGTGGCTCGAGAGCGACCAGGGCCCAATGAGTCTACAATGATCGGCAGTGATCTGGGGCTAGTCAACTTCACCTGGTTCTATAGACCGAAAGACCTGCCAGGATAGTTTCTTCAACTGCCAGATCTCGATTAAGCATCACTATATCCGCTATAGACCCTTCTTTCAGTCTACCTCTGTTGCTGATTCCAACGCTCTGAAGGGCGTTGTAGGAAGAGACTCTCGATAGTTCCTGAAGACTGCAGCCGGTCCACTCCCTGAAGTTTCTGGAAGCTCTGTCCATGGTAAGAGTACTTCCCGCAAGAGTCCCATCTTCGAGAGTTGCCTTGCTGCCATTGACTTCTACTCTTAGGCCTCCAAGATCATATGTTCCGTCATTCAGTCCGGTCGCATCAAGAGAATCAGTGACCAAAATTATGGCTTCACTACCACGAATCTTATGAATCATTTCAACGAATTCAGGCGCAGTGTGGATACCGTCTGCGATCATTTCCAGCTTCATGGGCAGCAAGAACCCTGATCCAACACAACCAATCTCCCTGTGATGAAGAGTGTTCATTCCGTTAGGAAAGTGAGTCATTCTCTTGCAGCCGTTCTCGTAAGCTTTCTTCATCTGAAGATAGGTGGCGTCTGTATGTCCAATAGAGATAGTGATTTCTCGTTTTGCAATCTCGGGGAGAACTTCAAGAAAGCCTTCGATTTCCGGAGCCATTGTTATGAGCAAAACGATATCCGATAGCACAGACTTAAGTTCTTCAACTGTTGCAGGTCTTATTACAGAGGGGTTCTGAGCGCCCTTTTTCTTTGGGTTTATGTATGGACCTTCAAAATGAACTCCCCTAACTGCTGTTCTGGGCCTCTCGGTAACATAGTCAGAAACAAGATCAGCAACTCTTTTCATTTCTTTCGCTTCAGCAGAAACTGTCGTTGGAAGAAAAGAAGTCACACCATGAGTTACAGCGAACTCCTCCCACCTTTCAAGATCTCTTGTATTCATCGTCATGCAGTTAATTCCAACTGCACCATGCGAATGCGTATCGACAAAGCCAGGCATGGCTATTGAACTGAAATCTCCACCCGTTTTCGCAATTGATTCGATTTTGTTTCCAGATATTCTGATATTTGCGATGTATTCCCCATCGACTGGATCAACAACGAGAACCCTTTCCAATTCCATTCAAGTCATCTCCCTTCAGACTCAATTATTACATCATTGGGAGGAATCTGGGCAACGCATGAGCGAAGTCACTTGGTGGCAGGGAGGATACAGGGGGTATGAAAGACATCTCTAGAACGATAAGACATTCTTCGTCTTTGGAAGAGAGGGGGCGTATTCTCTGTTTTCGGAAAGTGAGCCGTTATCGGTTAACTGCTAAGGCTTCTGCACTTCTGGCTGCATTTCTCTTTCTTGTCGGAGAACGACGGGCCGTTGACTGCCGATGTTTATCAATTCTCGCTTCTAGAAGCGAAGCTCTCTATAACGCTCTTTAGGGACTCCGTTTTCTACATCTAGTTTGCTTTGATAAGAGTACAGGCATCACCGTCTAGATAGCATCAGAACTTTTACAGCGGTAAGATCAAGCTATAGCCTTACATTTGGCATATAAAATGGCTTAACGGTTTGTCAGTTGAAGCTCTGAAATCAGCCAATACAGAGAAAAATGAAAATGAAAATCGGCATGTTGCCACTACAATTCGATGAGAAGGCCTATTGATGGATCTTATAGTCAATTCTCCGAAGTCCTTTTCATTGGAAGAACGTCTTGTTTCTCAACTTCCAGGTCTGAGATGGGGCTAGAGAACAGATACTTGAGCCCTCCTGTATCGATTTTAGCCGGTTAGCTTCACCGCTCCACTGGAAATTGAGCGTCTGAAATACGTACTTTTGGGAAAACTGCGAAGGTCATCCCTTGAGATCGCAAGACGAAAATATTCATAAGACTACAATTAGTGTTTAAATTTCTAAGGTCAAACAATATATACTTGCCTTGTTGTGTCCAATCAGGCAACAGAAAAGAGGGCGGTAAGCCATGAAATTGAAACTGGTTCTTGTGATCGTTCTCATTTCTACGGTTGCTTTCGGCGATTTCTTTCAACGGTCCGACGAGTATTTGAGAAGACAGAACGAACTGAAAAGCGCCCTGGAATTCTCACTGACATTTGAAGAGGCTAAAGAGATCATTGTGAAACATTATCCGAAGCTCAAGAGCGATGAAGAAGTAAGAGAGTTCATCGTTGAAAGAGACATACAGAGAGCTATCGTTGACGGTATAGAGATGTATTACACAGACTTGGAGCACAACCTCTTTACCCGCGATCCCGAACTTGTCGAGCGAGAGCCAGAGTGGTCGGCGGGCAACGTCTTGCTGGTCAGGTACCTTCTAGAAGAGTACGGACGGAGGAATACGCCTTTTGCCTCCTTCAAGCCAGCTCACAACCCCTATTTCAACCCGAAGAATTACCTTGTGGAATATAAAGTAAATACTGAAAGATCTCTCCTGCCGGATAAAGGTTCGCTGAGAATCTGGTTCCCCCTTCCTCTGCAGACAGCGGCTCAAGAGAATATCTCTGTACTTGAGGTGACCCCGAAGGAAGCGGTGGTAGGTCTTCCCAGAACTTCCGGCGATATAGCTTATGTCCTCTTCGAATTCGATCTTTCGAATCTCGTAGAGGATCTGGACATCTCCGTGCAATTCACTTTCACACACTACCAGCAGCAGTTCGATATAGATCCCGATCAGGTGGGCGAATACGATAGGGAAAGCTCGCTTTACAGAGAATACACGAAGTCCGAAGGAAGCATATATTTCGATGAAAGATTCGAGGAGCTTGCCAGAAGCGTCGTTGGAGATGAGACCAATCCTTACCTTCAGGCAAAAGAGATATATTACTACGTTGTCCAAAACATCAAATACACTTTTATGGCCCACGTTGCAATAGAGGCGGCCGGAATTCCGGAAAGCCTCTACTCTTTCGAACACGGTTACGGTGATTGTGGTACTCAGTCGATGATCTTTTCAGCCCTCTGCAGATCGATCGGAATACCTGCAAGGGCGCCGGGAGGCTTCCAGGTCTTCTCTGGACAGCTGGGTTCTCATTTTTGGGCCGAGTTCTACCTGCCGAATTACGGTTGGGTTCCTGTAGACACCTCGGCAGGGCAGATTGCGACCTACACCTATGGTATTACCGAGGAAGAGCGACAGGAGTTCATCGATTATTTCTTCGCCGGCCAGGATCCGTTGAGACTCGTAGTTCAAAATTCCGTTGACTTCTTGCCGGCAGAGAAGCCTTCTGACACTCAGCTGCTTGAGATCACGCTGCAGTCTCCATTTGTTGAAAGCGAATTCGGTAACGAGGAGTTTGATGTCACTATCGCGATACTGGATTCATTCAGCATGAAGACGGTTTTGTTGAAATAGAGCCGTGGTAGGGGGTAGCGGGTAGGGGGTCGGTAAGAGCAAAAGATCAGTTGCAAGATGCAGAAGTGATGCTGCCTCCGGCAGGAAGTGAGGCTCGCTGCGCGAGGAAGTGATGCCCGGAGGAACGTCCGGGGAAGTGATGCTGACGCTTTCGCGCCAGGGATTAAAGATCCCGTAGAAGCACTAAGGGTATACCGAAATAAGGATACGATCGAGAAGTCTTTTGATGACTTGAAGAATCAGCTGGACATGAAACGCCTGCGCATTCACAGTGCTGCTTCTATGGATGGCAGACTCTTT